>NZ_JBHWDU010000010.1:0-106648 GCF_042734825.1 Kitasatospora sp. NPDC059648
CAGGACCGGCTCCCGCCCGTTTCCGGCTCCCCGGCCCCAACCGGCCCGGGGCCGGTTCGCTCGCCTCCGCTCACCCGCTGACGGCGAGCAGGCGGGGGCCGAGGGCGGGGCGGTCAGGCGGAGTGGGCGACATCGAAGTGCAGGCCGGCCGACAGGTCCTGACGCTGGGTGATGTTGGTCTTCCGGTACACCCGGGTGAGGTGCTGCTCGACGGTGCTGACGGTGATGAACAGCTTGTCGGCGATCTCCCGGTTGGTGTGCCCGTGCGCGGCGAGGGCGGCGACCCGGCGCTCGGCCGCGGTCAGCGCTCCCTCGGCCTGCGGGCCCGGGCGCCGCGGACGCCCCGTACCTCCTGCGGCACTGCCCGCCGCAGGAGGCTGGAGGACCTGGAAGAGCTCGTGCGCGCCGCAGCTGTCGGCCAGGAGCATGGCACGGCGCATCAGCAGCCGTCCCTTGGCCCGGTCGCCCAGCCGCTTGTGGGCACGCCCGAGGTCGGCCGTGGCCAGCGCCAGGGTGTACAGGTCGTCCGAGTCGTGCAGCAACTCGACCGCTTCCTCCAGGAGTTCGGCCGCCTCGGTGGCCGGCGCCGTGGACGCGAGCACCCGTAGGGCCTGGCCCCGGGTGCGGCCCTGGGAGGGGCGGATGCGGCCGAGGTGTTCGTCGAGCAGGGCGACGGCCCGCTCGCGCTGCTCCAGCTGCAGCCACGCCTCGGCCGCGCCCAGCCGCCAGGGGGCGAGCGACGCGGAGTCCAGGTCCCACTGCGCCATCAGCCGTCCGCACTCCAGGAAGTCGGCGAGCGCGGCGTGGTTCCGGCCGGTGGCGAGGTGGAACCGCCCACGCGCGTAGATGAAGCCCAGCGCGAAACGGGTCCGGAACATCGCGTTCGGCACCGGCTGGTCGAGCGCCTCGGCGGCGGCCTCGTACCGGCCCATGTGGCTCCGAGCCTCTGCCAGCACCGCCAGCGGCAGGCCGATGGCCACGCCCCAGGCCCGCGCGGGCAGTTGCTGCAGCGCCGACTCGGCGAGCCCGGCGGCTTCGGAGAGCCGGCCGCGGCGCAGCGAGATCAGTCCCCGCATGGCGGTCAGCACCGCGGGCGTGGGCCGGGCGTGCCTGGAGGAGGCCTGGGAGAGCAGGCGGTCGCAGGCCCGGTCGGCATCACCGAGCTGCTCGTGCAGGACGAGGGTCAGCAGGGCGGCCCGGAGGGTCTCCAGGCTGTGGTCGGTGAGCCGGGTGTGCTGGAGCGCCTTCCCGGCGTCGGAGACGGAGCCGGGGCCGTACGTGGGCGCCGGCACGCCGGTCAGCTCGGGGAACGCGGTCGGCCGGGAGGCGTCCGGCGCCCGGCCGGAGGCCGGCCCGCCCTGCGGGCCTGCGGCCTGCGGCTGCTCGGTGTCGTCCAGTGCGCCGGGGTAGGTGGCCGCCATCAGCATCCGGGTGGCCTGGAGTTCGGCGCCCAGGCGCGGGGCGTCGTCGTCCTCGTTCAGCCAGGAACTGATGCCCCGAAAGACGACGACGGCGTCCTCCAGGTGTCCGTACCACATGAGCTGGGTGACCAGGCGCAGGGTGTGGTCGGGCGGGATCAGGCCTTCTCGGGCCGGCTCGACGAGGGACCGCACCTGATGGGGCGCGGCGGAGGGCCGCATGCTCCAGGTGAGGCGGGCCAGGACGAACTTGACGCGGAGCCGGGCGGCCTCGTTGGGGCAGTGGTGCTCGGCCAGCTGGAGGCAGCGCATGGCATAGCCGACGTCGTCGCGCGCGAGCGCCCGGTTCGCCGCCTCCTGGAGCACCCGGTACACCCACTCCTGGCCGGCCGGCCGGTCGGCCAGGTCGAGGCCGAGCAGCTGGTCGGCGACGCTCATCGGGTCCGCGCCGCCGTGGTGCAGCAGTTCGGCGGCCCGGTGGCGCAGCCGGGTGCACTCCTCGGCGGGCAGGTCGTCCAGGACGGCCGCCAGGACGGCCTCGTGGCGGAAGTGCGGGCCCGCCAGGATGCCCGCGGCGCCCAGTGCGGCCACCGCGTCCCGGGCCTGCCCGTCGTCGAGGCCGACCAGGGCGCCCACGTGCGGCGCGCCGTCGGCGCTGCCCAGCAGGGCCAGGCCGCGGGCGGCGGCCAGCGCCGCGTCCCCGCTGCGGTGGATGCAGCGCAGCGCGGCCTGCCGGAACGTGTCGCCCGGCGCCTGGTGTGTGAGGTGGTCGGCCAGCAGCGCCTTGGTCAGCAGCGGGTTGCCCCCGCCGTCCTGGTGGACGGTGGGGGCCAGGCGCCTGGCCTCGGCAGCGGGTAGCTGCCCGGCGAGCACTCCGGCGACTTCCTCGACGGTCAGCGGGCCGAGCCGGACCTCGTGGACGTCCTCGTCGGCGAGCAGCTCGTCCAGCGGCGAGGACTGCCCGCCGACCCGGTCACCCCGGGTGAGAATGACGGTCACCTCGCCCGCGGGGGAGTGCCGCACCAGGTGGAGCAGGCACTGCAGGGAGTGCTGGTCGGCGAACTGGGCGTCGTCGACGGTGATCAGCACCGGGTGCCCCGCCCGCGGGCCGGTGAACTCCCGCCGGAGTTCGTCCAGGACGTGCGGCGGGACCGGACCGGTGGTCTCCAGCCACCGCGGCCGCGCCCCCCCACCGCCCGGCAGGCCCTGCCGGAGCTGTTCGATCACCTCGTACGGCAGACCCTGCTCCGCCGGAGAGGCCACCGCGCTGACGACGGTGCCCCCGCGTCGGGCGGCGCGTTCCGTGATCTCGTAGAGCAGCGTGGTCTTGCCGGTGCCCGCTGCCCCGCCGATGCTCGTGATCTTCGGCCGGGGGCGGTTGCCCACCCCCAGGAGGCTCCCTGCCAGAAACGCGTGGAGCCCTGTCGAGCGGCTGCTTGTGTTCCTCACCATCGCCGTATCCCTTTTCGTCCGCTGCGCACAGCGGGGAACGGACGGCCCCGGCGGGCCGTCGCCCGCATCCGTCCGTTCACCCGTGTGCTGCGCCGTCCCAGCCCGAAGACCGCCCACCCCGGGGCGGCCCCGACTGCGGCTGTGACTGCGTTCCCCGTGAAGTCCCAGCCGTGTCCTGCGATCGGCCGCACCTCCCCGAGTGCGGTCCGTGTGACGCGTGATGCTGATCAGCTTAATTGTATAGACCTGTGCCGACAGCGTGGGTGCTCAGCACCGCGACCGGCCCGCCCGTCGCCGGTCCGGGGGTCGCCTTCGGCTGCAGGTCGCTCGCGGACAGCTTGGTGGGCAGGTCACGCCGCCGCTTCACGTTCAACTTCCGGTAGATGCGGGTGAGATGCTGTTCGACCGTGCTCACCGTGACGTAGAGCTTCGAGGCGATCTCCCGGTTGGTGTGGCCGTGCGCGGCCAGCAACGCCACCCGGTTCTCCGCCTCGGTCAACGACGCGGCGTCCTGCTGCGGGGTGGGCTCGTGGCCCGGTGCGTTGGGCTCGGCGTCCGCGTCCGCGTACCCCGGGATCAGTTGACGGTACAGCGGCTCCGCGCCGGAGGCCTTGGCCAGGTGCCACGCCTTGCGTACCAGCATCCGGGCCCGGTTGACGTCGTCGAGCGAGCGGTACGCCCGGCCCAACTCCGCCAGGGCCAGCGCCAGTTGCATCCGGTCGTCGCCGTCCTCCAGCAACTCTGCCGCTTCCTGGAGGTACCGCAGCCCGAGCTGCCCGCCGGTCGCCGAACCGAGCACCCGCAGGGTGACCCCGCGCAACTGCTCCGGGCTTCGGGCCAGCTGCTCCTCGGCCAGTTCGCGCGCCTTGTCGGCCTGGCCGAGCGCAAGCCAGGTCTCCGCCGCGTCCAGCCGCCACGGCACCAGCTCGGGGACGTCGCAGCCCCACTCCGCCATCAGCTCCCCGCAGCCGAGGAAGTCCTCCAGCGCCACGTGGTAGCGGCCCATCGCGAGGTTCCAGCGGCCCCGGGCACGGCGGTAGTGCAGCCCCGGCAGCGTCTGTCCGAAGGACTTGGGCAGGGCCCAGCCGAGCAGGATGCGCGCCTCCTCGTAGCTGCCCATGCCGGTGTGCGCCTGGACGAGGGTGGCCAGCGGCAGGCAGGAGCCCAGCCCCCAGCTCTTCTGGCTCATCCGGGACAGCGCCCGCTCGGCGTGGCGCCGGGCCGCGGGCAGGTCGCCCTGGCGCAGTGCGATCTCCGCCCGCACGGACAACAACAGCGCCTGCCAGACCGGCGCGTGACGGTCCGCGGACTCGGTCAGCAGCCGCTCGCACCAGGGCAGCGCGAGGTCGAGCCGCTCGGCGTAGACCAGCGCCCACAGGGCGAACACCAGGGGCTGGATGAAGCCGTCGTTGAGCTGGTAGCGCTGCAGCACCCGGGTCGCCTCGGACACCGCGTCGGAGCGCCGGCCCTGGTCGGACAGGGCCGCGGTGACGGCCCACGCGGTGTGCCGGTGCGCGGTGTCCGCGTCGCCGGCGATGGCGTCGCCGGCGCCGGCCGGGGTCCGGATGCCGTCCGGCAAGTGCAGCGGCGGGCTGAGCATGGCCAGCCAGTGCCGGGCGGTGGCGAGCGCGGTGCGCTCCTCGCCGCCGGACCAGCCGGGGTGCTCCTCCAGGGCGTCCAGCAGCCCGGTCGCCCGGTCCAGTCGGCCCGACCACGCCAGGTAGGCGACGGTGACCACGAGGTCGCTGGTGGACAGCTGCTCGGCCGTCGCGTCCGGCTCCGGCTCCGAACTCGGCAGGAGCTGCGCGACCTGCACGTCGACGGCGGCCGGATCGGCCCGCCAGGTCACCCCGGCCAGCTTCACCCTGAGGGAGGCGCGCAACTGGTCGTCGTCGGAGGATTCCTGGGCCAGCGCCAGGGCGCGCTGGACGAACTCCATGTCCCCGTTGGCCAGCGCGTACTCGGCGGCCTCCTGGAGCACCGGCACCGTCCACGCTGCGCCCGGCACTCCCGCCGCCACCAGGTGGCGGGCGACCTCGGGCGCCGCGCACCCGTACGCGTAGAGCATCTCGGCGGCCCGGGTGCGCAGCCGGGTGACGGTCCCGGCGGGCGTGGCCTCCAGCACCAGGGTGGCGGCCCGGGCGTCGCGGAAGACGCCCTGGCGCAGCAGACCACTCCGGGAGAGGTCGGCCGCGGCCTTCTCGACGGTCTTGTCGGGGAGGTCGAGCAGCTGGGCCACGAACTTCGGGGTGCCGGACCCCCCGAGCACCGCCATGCCCCGGGCGACGGCCGGCGCCTCGGGGCCGAGGCGGCGCAGGCAGTCGATCACGGCCTGCGCGTAGTGCTCGCCCCGCACGACGGAGGGGGCCGACTCCCCGGCCTCGGTGGCCGTCAGGTGGTCCTCGATCAGCCCCCGGAGCAGCAGCGGGCTGCCGCCGGTGATGTTGTGGAATTCGAACGCCAGCCCGGTCGCGGCCGCCGGGGGGAGGTACTCCTCCAGCAGCTCGGCGGTGCCGGCGGGCGACAGCAGCTTGAGCCGCAGCCTGGTGCAGTGCGGCAGGTGCGCGAGTTCCGCGTGCAGGTTCCGCTGTTCCGGTCCCGGCCGGGCGGGTTCGCTGAGCACGACCAGGACGCGGGCGTGCCGGATCCGCCGGACCAGGTAGAGCAGGAAGCGCAGCGATGCCGGGTCACTGGCGTGGACATCGTCGACAGCGATGACGACCGGCTGCTCCTTCGCCGTGTCGAGCAGGAGGGCGACCAGCTTCCGCATGGCCAGCATCTGCCCGTGGGCGTCCGGTTCGCCCCGGGCCTCGTCGAGCAGCCGGGTCGCCTCGGCCCGCGCCGAGGCGGTCAGCGGCGCGTTCTCGAAGATCTTCCGCGCCAGTGCGAACGGCAGCGCGCTCTCGGCCGGGTCTCCCGTGCAGTCCAGCAGGACCGCCCCGTCCGCCAGCGCGTCGTCACCGAAGCCCGTCAGCAGTGCGGTCTTCCCGCTCGCCACCGGGCCGCTGAGCAGGGCCACGCGCCCCCGGCCCTGCCGTGCGCTGTCCAGGAGCTTCCCCAGCAGCGCCAGTTGATCGGTCCGTACCGATATTTGAGTGGCCAAATGTTTCACTCTCCCCCGAGCGTCCGGTCTCCGCCCGCCTGGCAGACCGTCCGGTAAGTCTTGTGGAGCACCGCGCGATGGGCGGTCGGTAGATCCCGGTCGTTTCACGGCCGCATCGTGGTCAGACGAGACAGCCGGCCACGATCCGCACCACCTCCTCCATGTGGTCGCCCAGGAAGAAGTGGCCGCCCTGGAAGGTGTGCAGGGTGAAGCCGCCACTGGTGTGGTTCTCCCAGGCGGCCGCCTCCGTCGCCGAGGTCCGCGGGTCGGCGTCGCCGGTGAGGACGGTGATCGGTGCGCGGGTGGCAGCCCCCGGCTCCGCCCGGTACGTCTCCACCGCCGTGTAGTCGCCCCGGATGGCCGGCAGGGCCATCCGCATCAGTTCCTCGTCGGCCAGCAGGCGGGCGTCGGTCCCGCTCAGCAGCCGCATCTCGGCGATGACCCCGTCGTCGTCGCGGGTGTGCACGGACTCCTCGCGGTGGGTCGACGGAGCCCGCCGCCCGGAGGCTATGACGTGCAGCGGGCCGGTGTGGCCGCGCTGCTCCAGCCGCCGGGCCACCTCGAAGGCGAGCATCGCGCCGAAGCTGTGGCCGAACAGCACCAGCGGCAGGTCCAGGTGGGGCTCCAGCTCGGTCGCGATCGCGTCCGCCAGCTCACCGAGGTCGGTGATGCAGGGCTCGGCCCGGCGGTCCTGCCGGCCGGGGTACTGAACGGCGACCACATCGGCGCGTGAGGCGAGCGCGCGCGACATCGCGAAGTAGGAAGAGGCGGAGCCTCCGGCGTGCGGGAGGCACACCAACCGCGCCTTCGGCTCCTGCACAGGATGGAATCGGATCAGCCACGGGCTATTGGTTGCCTTTTCAATCATGTCCCCACCCTGCCTTCAAGTCGTACACGGTTGACCCATGGCCGCCCGTCTGATTCGTAAGAGATCCCCCGGTCACAGGACTCGACAGTAGTCGAGACGCTACTGGGGGCCCTTCCACCGGCATGTTAGACATCGGAGGGAAAGTAGGGGGTACCCCTTACTTTTGCGCCGCGATCGTCGCGCAGCGTCGTCGATCCGTGTCGGAACTGACGGGTCAGCGCGGCTTGGCGGGCCTTCGCACCGACCCCGATGACCCCCTTGTGCCAGGCGGGCCCGACGGTCAATTTCTGCCGCAGGTTTAAAGGGAGTTCCATTCGGCTCGGCCTCGTGTCCGCAGCGCCGGACGCCGCGATCGGCCGAGGTCGCGGCCCTGTGGGCGGTCCGGACCGGGGCGCCGGGCTGGTGCTGCTGGGAGTGCTGGTGCGGGAGGGGCCGGCGGGCCCGCGGGGCGCTCGGAACGGCAGGCTCGCGGCTCCCGGGCAGTGACTGCGAGCGAGCGACCGACCTGCGTCCGAATGTGGGAAAAGTCACCTTTCCCGAGCGTCGCCCGCAGCCCGGCCGGACCGGCCGACCGGGCCGGCCCGGGCGACGGATCACCCTGCTGCTCAGGGACGATGAGTGGGCGTCAGTGCGCAAGGTTACGGCCGCGCCCGAAGGTGATGTCGCGGTGTCGCCGAGGCGGTCTGCGCCGCCGGGCTGCCCGGCGCCGACGCGTCCGCGGTCGTCGGCCCGGCGCTCCCGTGCTGTCGCCGGTCCGGCGCTCCCGCGCGTGCGGCCGAGCCACCCGACAGCGCGGGGCCGCGGGCGGCTCGTGGGCGCCGGAGCCCCCGCGCCGGGGTGCGGCGGCCGACCGCTGGACGGGCGTCGGCCGGTGTCGGAGAGCCGCCGTCCCGGCGAATCCCGGGTGTGCGGCGGGTGGCCGGACGGACGTTCTCCCGACGCGAACCTCAGACGGGGTGAGCCGGTTTTGAATCTCGGGTGAAGGCTCGGGTGATGTTGTGAACAACGGGTTCGTGACGCAGTTTTCAGGTCGCACCTTGGCTTGAAGCGACCGCCGCTTTCACCATTCCCTCTCTTTGCGTACCCTTGACCAGCACGGGGGAGGGTCATTGGAGTTGACGGGATTTCCGTCGGGCGCGGACCGATCCGGCCCCGCCTGCCCGGCGAGGGGCGGGCGGTCGCCTCACCGGAAGGGCCGGCGGTACCGACAGGCACCCCACTGTCCTACTGCCGAACCGCCCACCGGCTCCACGGCATCGCGCAGACTCCCGACCCCGAGTGAGGCAAGCCGCGCTGTTACGCGTCGGCCACGGCCACCCGCACCAGGAAGAACACCTCCGCCTGGAAACCCGCCGGGTCGGAGGCGGCGGCACGACCGGATGAAGCGCCGTGGGCGCCGGTGGCGGATGTCCTGCCGAGGGAAGTCCCGATCGGGCGGCGACCTTTCCGCGCTGGGCGACCACTGAGGGAGAACGGCGAGGGCGGGCGGCCGCAGTCGGCCCGCCCCGTCGGCCGTACTCACCTTCCGATCGGAGCCCCCACGTGTCGCCTGACAGGGCTGCCGGTGCTGTGATGACCGGTCGACGTCGGTCCGGCTCCGCCGCCGTCGAGTGCGGCGAGCCGCCGACCAGGTCGCCGGCCGACGCGCGGCCGGGGTTCCTCCAGGAAGTGGGTGCCGGTCAGCAGGTGGACCCGTCCGCACCGGGCGCCGCCCGTTCGCCGGCCGGCGGTCCGCACCGGGCACTGTCACCACTGACCCCGGTGCGCTGACCCGGTCGGGCAGTCGGCAGTGCCACCGTCCCGTCGGTGCGTGCTCCCGTCACACGACGGCGTAGGCCTCGGCCTGGCGGTCGATGAGGTGAGGGGTGATGCCGGCGAGGACCAGCCGCTGGTACGGGGCGCTCTCGCGGTGGGCGGCCAGCGCCTGCTCGTCCTCGTACTCGGCGAAGACGACGAAGGCGGACCGGTCGCGCAGGGAGCGCACCACCCGGAAGGAGAGCACGCCGGGCTCGGTCAGCGCGGCCTCGGTGACGGCGGGGAGCAGGTCGGCGACGCGTTGCTCGGCGCCGGTGTCGGCGAGCCAGTCGCTGATCACGACGAGGGACACGGTGGGTCCTTCCGGGTGGTGCGGGGCGGCACCGGCGGGCGGGCCGCCCGGGGGCGAGTGAGGTCAGGGGACGGTGACGACGATCTTGCCGCGGGTGTGGCCGGCGGCGTTGAGGCGCTGGGCGTCGGCTGCCCGCTCCAGCGGGAACGTCGCCGCGACCTCGACGGTGAGCCGGCCGCTCTCGGCGAGGTCGGTCAGGGCGGTCAGGTCGGCGACGTCGGGGCGCACGAAGACGTAGCGGCCGCCGAGGGCGAGGACGGCGCCGTCGGCGACGGAGGCGAGTCGGCCGCCGTCGGAGAGCAGGGCCGGCGAGATCTGGAGGGCCTCGCCGCCGACCAGGTCGAGGACGGCGTCGACGCCGTCCGGCGCCAGTGCGCGGACGCGGTCGGCCAGGCCCTCGCCGTAGGCCACCGGCTCGGCGCCGAGGGTGCGCAGGTAGTCGTGGTTGCGCTCGCCGGCCGTGCCGATCACCCGGGCGCCCAGGGCGACGGCGATCTGGACGGCGAGCGAGCCGACCCCGCCGGCGGCCGCGTGGACCAGCACGGTCTCGCCCGGCTTGAGCCCGAGGGTGCGGGTCAGCGCCTGGTACGCGGTGAGGCCGGCCAGTGGCAGGCCGGCGGCCTGGGTGAAGTCGAGGTTGGCGGGCTTGCGGGCGAGGGTGCGCACGGGGGCGGCGACGTACTCGGCGAAGGTGCCGCGGCGCACCATGTCCTCGCGGACGTAGCCGATCACGTCGTCGCCCGGGGCGAACTCGGTGACCCCGACGCCGACCCGCTCCACGACACCGGCGACGTCCCAGCCGGGGATCACGGGGAAGACGACGTCCAGCGCGCTGTCGAGGTAGCCGGCCTGGATCTTCCAGTCGACCGGGTTGACCGAGGCCGCCGCCACGCGGACCAGGACGGAGTCCGGGCCGAGCTTGGGCTCGGGCACCTCGCCGTACTCCAGGACGTCCGGTCCGCCGTAGCCGCGGTAGGTGATGGCCTTCATGGTGGTGCTCCTCGCAGCAAGTGTTGAGCCACTCGATGGTTCATGTCCTCAAGTAATGTCGACGGTAGGGTGGATGGTTGAGGTTGTCAAGTAATTGTCCCCGGGCTGGCCGCGGCACCGCGGGGCTCCATAACGCCATGTGATGGGGTGCCGGGATCTTCCCGGGTGGCACCTCGGCCGGTCACTCTTCCTGCATGTGAAATGTCACATCGCGCAAGGAGGAGACGTGACACGGCGAAGAGTGGGGCCGGCCCTCACCGTGGCCCTCGGACTGCTGTCGGTTGCCGGCTGTACGGGTTCGAGCGGCGGGGCGCCCGGACCGAACGCGGCCGCGGTGAAGGGCGGCACGCTGCACGTGCTGTCCACGCTCGACCTGGAGCATCTGGATCCGGCGCGCAACTACGTCACGTCCTCGCAGGACGTGGGCCGGCTGATCTACCGGACGCTGACCACCTTCGCCGCGGCTCCGGGCCAGGCGGGCGGGAAGACCGTGCCGGATCTGGCCACCGACACCGGCCGTCCCAGCGACGGCGCGAAGACCTGGACCTTCACCCTCAAACCGGGCGTGAAGTTCGAGGACGGCCGCCCGATCACCAGCAAGGACGTCAAGTACGGCGTCGAGCGGACCTTCGCCGCCGAGTTGCCCGAGGGCCCGCCGTACGCCCGGATGTGGCTGGTGGGCGGCGACAGCTACAAGGGCCCCTACAAGGACCCGGCCGGGCTCGCCTCGATCGAGACCCCCGACGCCGACACCGTCGTCTTCCGCCTCAAGCGGCCGGTGGCCGACTTCGGCTCGGCGGTGTCGCTGCCGATGTTCGCCCCCGTGCCGCAGGACAAGGACACCGGCGTCACCTACGACTCCCGCCCGTTCTCCTCCGGCCCCTACAAGGTCGACGGCTTCGACCCGAAGAAGCAGCTCACCCTGGTCCGCAACACCGACTGGGACCCGGCCACCGACACCGTCCGCAAGGCTCTGCCCGACAAGGTCGTCATCGACCTCGGTCTGGACGCGGCGGTGGTCGACCAGCGGCTGATCGCCGGCCAGGGGGAGGACGCGAACGCCGTCGCGATGGAGCCGATCGGCCCCGCCTCGGTCGGACGGGTGCTGAACGACCCGCGGCTGAGGAGCCGGCTGGTCACCGGCGACTCGATCAACACCCGCTACCTGAGCATCAACAACGGGCACAAGCCGCTCGACGACGTCCGGGTGCGCCGGGCCATCGCGTACGCGCTGGACAAGGACGCCCTGCGCACCACCCGCGGCGGTCCGATCGCCGGTGACCTGGCGACCAGCCTGCTGCCGCCGGCCCTCGGTGACCAGGCCGAGGATCCCTACCCGACCAAGGACGGCAAGGGCGACCCGGACAAGGCCAGGGCACTGCTCGCCGAGGCGGGCCACGCCTCCGACCTCACCCTGACCCTCGACGCCCCGGCCTCGGCCGCCGGCAGAGCGCAGGCCGAGGCGGTGCAGGCCTCTCTCGGGCGGGCCGGCATCACCGTGAAGATCAACGAGATCAGCTCCTCCGCCTTCTACAGCACGGTCGGCAACACCTCCCAGGAACACGACCTGGTGATCGCCGGCTGGTCCCCGGACTGGCCGGGCGCCTCGACGTACCTGCCGATCGTCTTCGACGGACGGCTGGTCACCGGCCAGGGGAACAACAACTACGCGCAGTACGACTCCCCGGCGGTGGAGGCCCGGATCGACGAGATCGCCGCGATCGGCGACCCGGCGGCGGCCCGGACGGCGTACGGGCAGCTGGCGCAGCAGATCATGCAGGACGCCCCGGTGGTGCCGTTCCTGTGGGACAAGGCGCCGGTCCTGGTCGGCCCGAACGTCACCGGAGCGTACGGGCACATCGCCTACGTCGGCCGGCTCGACCTGGTCTGCCTGGGGTTGCGCAGGTGACGGTGATCCGGAAGCTGGTCGCCCGGCGGTCGGCGGCCCTGGCGCTGGCCGTGGTGGCGGGGCTGGTCCTGGTCGCGCTGGCGGCGCCGCTGATCACCTGGGTCGCCGGGAGCTCGCCGACGGCCTTCCACGGTGACGCGGTGGACCCCGCGCTCGGCGGCCTGCCGCGTGGTGCGGCGGGCGGGATCAGCGCCCGGCACTGGCTGGGTGTGGAGCCGGTCAACGGCCGGGACGTGCTGGCCCGGGTGGTGTACGGGACGCAGGTGTCGCTGCTGATCGCCGTGCTCGCCACCGCGCTGTCGGTGGTGCTGGGCACGGCGCTCGGCCTGGTCGCCGGGTTCTTCGGCGGTTGGGCGGACACCGTGATCGGCCGCGGCATGGATCTGCTGCTGTCCTTCCCCAGCCTGATCTTCATGATCGCGCTGATCTCCGCCGCACCGGGCGTGGACCGCCGGCTCCTGCTGGTCGTGGTGCTCGGCTTCTTCGGGTGGCCGTACGTCGGGCGGATCGTGCGCGGACAGGCGATGGTGCTCGCTCGGGGCGAGTTCGTGGCGGCGGCCCGGGTGCTCGGCGCCTCCCGGGGGGCGCTGCTGGCGCGCGAGGTGCTGCCCAACCTGACCGGGCCGGTGCTGGTGGTGGCCACCATGTCGATCCCCGGCTGCATCGCCACCGAAGCCGGGCTGTCCTTCCTCGGCATCGGCGTCCAGGCCCCCACGCCCTCCTGGGGGCAGATGATCGCCGGTGCCGTGCCCTGGTACGCCGCCGACCCCGCCTACTTCCTGATCCCCGGCGTGTTCCTGTTCGTCACCGTGCTCGCCTTCAACGTGCTCGGCGACGCGGTCCGCGATGCGCTCGACCCCCGGAGCCAGCAACGATGATCTCCTACCTGCTGCGCAGACTGGCCGTCACGGCGGCCGTCCTGCTGGTGGTCTGCGCCGCCACCTTCGCGATCTTCTACCTGATGCCGGCCGACCCGGCGCAGGGCGCCTGCGGCAAGGCGTGCAGTCCGGAGCGGATCGCCGAGATCCGCACCACCCTCGGGCTGAACCACTCGCCGCTGGTCCAGTTCCGCGACTACCTGACCGGCATCCTCACGGGGCGGACCTACGGCACGGGCGCGCAGGCCGTCGACTGCCCCTTCCCGTGCCTGGGATTCAGCTTCCAGACCGACCAGCCCGTGTGGCGGATGCTCACCGGCAGGCTGCCCGTCAGCTTCTCGATCGCCCTCGGCGCGGCGGTGCTGTGGCTCGCCGTCGGGGTCGGCGCCGGGACGGTCTCGGCACTGCGGCGCGGCAGCCTGTGGGACCGGGCCGCGATGACGGCCGCTCTGGGCGGAGTCTCGCTGCCCGTCTACTTCACCGCTCTGGTGCTGCAGTACCTGCTGGTGGTCCGGTTGGAGCTGCTGCCGTACCCGCAGGTCGTGCCGTTCACCGCCGACCCCGCCGGCTGGGCGCAGTCGATGCTCATGCCGTGGATCACCCTCGCCATGCTGTACGCCGGGATCTACGCCAGGGTCACCCGCAGCGAGATGCTGGAGAGCCTCGGCCGGAACTACGTGCGCACCGCCCGCGCCAAGGGCCTGTCCGAAGTCACGGTCGTGCGGCGGCACGCCCTGCGGCCCGCGCTCATGCCGGTCGTGACGATCTTCGGCATGGACCTGGGCGCGCTGCTCGGCGGCGCGCTCATCACCGAGTCGGTCTTCGGCCTACCCGGCGTCGGCAAGCTCGCGGCCGACGCGATCTCCTCCGCCGACCAGCCGGTGATCCTCGGCGTGACGCTGTTCGCGGCCTCCTTCGTGGTGCTCGCCAACCTGATCGTGGACCTCGTGTACGCGGTTCTCGACCCGAGAGTGAGGGCCCTCGGATGACCCTGCTGACGATACGCGGGCTGACCGTGGACTTCCGCTCCGGCGTACGCGCCGTGGACGGACTCGACCTCGACCTGGACGCCGGCCGAGTGCTCGGCGTGGTCGGCGAGTCCGGCAGCGGCAAGTCGGTCACCAGCCTGGCCGTCCTCGGCCTGCTGCGCGACGCCCGGGTCAACGGCGAGATCCGCTTCGACGGGCAGGAGCTGACCGCACTCGACCAGCGCTCGCTGCGCCGCCTGCGCGGAAACAGGATGGCGATGATCTTCCAGGACCCGCTGTCCTGCCTCAACCCCTACTACTCGGTCTCCTTCCAGATCGCCGAGGCGTACCGGGCCCACCACCGCACCGGACGGAAGGAGGCGTACCGGGTCGCCGTGCGCATGCTGGAGCGGGTCGGCATACCGGAGCCGGAGCGGCGCGCCCGCAGCTACCCGCACGAGTTCTCCGGAGGGATGCGCCAGCGGGTGATGATCGCGATGGCCCTGTGCCTGGAACCCGACCTGCTGATCGCCGACGAGCCCACCACCGCGCTGGACGTCACCGTCCAGGCCCAGATCCTCCAACTCCTGCGGGAGCTCCGGGAGGAGGCCGGTACCGCGATCATGCTGATCACCCACGACATGGGCGTGGTCGCCGGCCTGGCCGACCAGGTCGTGGTGATGCACCGAGGACACGCGGTCGAGCGCGGCCCCGTGCGGGACGTCTTCCACACGCCGCGACAGCCGTACACCCGTGGGCTGCTGGCCTGCGTTCCGCGCATCGACGGACCCCTGCCGGACCGGCTGCCCACCCTCGGGACGACCACGTGAACGAACGAACCACCAGGAGGACCACCGTGCACGGAGGCGACCGGCCGGAGGGGGAGCACCCGGCTCTGCTCGAAACGCGGAACCTGGTCAAGCGGTTCCCGGTGCGCCACGGCCTGACCCGACGCCTGGCCGGCCACGTGGCGGCCGTCGACGGGGTCTCCCTGACCGTCCGGCCCGGCGAGACCCTCGGCCTGGTCGGCGAGTCCGGGTGCGGGAAGTCCACCGTCGCCAGGCTGATCACGCGGCTGGAGAAGCCCACCTCCGGCAGCATCCGCTTCCTCGGCCGCGACCTCGCCGAACTGGACGGGACCGCCCTGCGTCCCGTCCGCCGCGAGCTGCAGATGGTCTTCCAGGACCCCTTCTCCTCCCTCAACCCCCGCCACAGCGTCCGCCGGATCCTCACCGCCCCCTCCCGGTACCAGGGCCTCGGACCCGAGCAGCCGGTCGAGGAGCTGCTGGCCCGGGTCGGGCTGAGGGCCGAGCACGCCGACCGGTACCCGCACGAGTTCTCCGGCGGGCAGGCGCAACGCATCGGCATCGCACGCGCCTTGGCGCTGCGCCCGAAGCTGGTGGTGTGCGACGAGCCGGTGTCGGCACTCGACGTCTCGGTCCAGGCCCAGATCCTCAATCTGCTCAAGGACCTGCAGGACGACTACGGGCTGAGCTACCTGTTCATCGCGCACGACCTCGGCGCCGTCCGCCAGATCAGCACCCGGATCGCCGTGATGTACCTCGGCTCGATCGTCGAGACCGCCGACCGCGACACCCTGTTCGCCCACCCCGCCCACCCCTACACCCACGCCCTGCTGTCCGCTGTGCCGTTGCCCGACCCGGATGCCGAACGGGGGCGGGAGCGGATCGTGCTCACCGGCGACCTGCCGAGCCCGCTCGACCCGCCCAGCGGCTGCCGCTTCCGCACCCGCTGCCCCAAGGCCGACGAGCTCTGCGCCGCCGAGCGCCCGGAGCTGCGGACGATCGCCCACGGCCAGCAGGTCGCCTGCCACTACCCCGAGAGGACGCCGTGATCCGGTCCAGCTACCACCTGCCGGGACTGGCGGTGACCGACCACGTCTTCACCGTCCCGCTCGACCACGCCGACCCCACCGGGGCGACGATCGAGGTGTTCGCCCGGGAGCTCTGCGATCCGGCGGAGGCCGGCGACGACCGGCTGCCGTGGCTCCTCTACCTCCAGGGCGGACCCGGCGGCAAGTCCCCGCGCCCGCCGAACGCCACCGGCGGCTGGCTCGGACACGCCCTGAGGACGCACCGGGTGCTGCTGCTCGACCAGCGGGGCACCGGCCGCAGCACCCCGGTGACCGCACGCACCGCCGCCCGGTTCGGCTCGGCCCGGGAGCTGGCCGACCACCTCGGCCGGTTCCGCGCTGACTCGATCGTCGCCGACGCCGAACTGATCAGACGCCAACTGTGCGGGGACCGCCCGTGGGAGACCCTCGGCCAGAGCTACGGCGGTTTCCTCACAATGACCTACCTCTCGTTCGCCCCGGAGGGCCTGCGCGCCTGCTACGTCACGGGCGGCCTGCCCGGCCTGGACGCCACAGCCGACGACGTGTACGCCGCCACCTACCCCCGCGTGCGGGAGAAGACGACCGCGTACTACGCCCGCTACCCCGGTGACCGCCAACTGGTGCGCCGGCTGGCGGACCTCATCGAACGACAGCCGGTCCGGCTCCCCGACGGCGACCGGCTCACCGTACGGCGGCTGCGCGTCCTCGGCCTGGTGCTGGGCATGGGAGACGGCGCCGAGCGCCTGCACTGGCTGCTCGACGAGGCGCTCGACCCCGACGGCGAGCCCTCGGCCACGTTCCTGCAGCAGGTGACGAACCTGACCTCGTTCACCGACAACCCGCTGTTCGCCGTCCTCCAGGAGTCGATCTACGGCCGCCGGGGCGTCGCCACGGGCTGGGCCGCCGCCCGTGCCCTGGCCCGGCACCCGGAGTTCGCCGAGGACGCCGATCCGCTGCTGTTCACCGGCGAGATGTTCTACCCCTGGATGTTCGAGGAGACCGCCGGACTGCGCCCGTTCGGCGAGGCCGTCCACCTCCTCGCCGAACGCACCGACTGGCCCGACCTGTACGACCCCGCCCGGCTCGCCGCCAACCGGGTTCCCGTCGCCGCCGCCGTCTACCACGACGACATGTACGTGGACGCCGGGCTGTCCCTGCGCACCGCCGGCGCGGTCGGCTCCCTGCGCGCATGGGTCAGCAACGAGTGGGAGCACGACGGTGTCACCGCCTCGGGCGACCGCGTCCTCGCACGGCTGATGGACCTGGCCTCCGGCCGTGCCTGAAACCGCCCCGCACCTCCCCTCCCACAGGAGAAGAGCACCGAGATGAGAATCAGGCCCCTTGCCGCAGCCCTGGCCGCGGCCCTCCCGTTGATCGCAGCCACCCCCGCCCTCGCCGCCCGCTCGACCACCTCCGCGCCGGCCTCCGACTGCGCCCTGCCCGGGAGGACCGGCTGGACCGACGAAGGCCACAGCACCGACCGCACGCAGTTCCAGCGGCCGCTCGGCACCAAGCACGTGCTCATGCTGTTCGTCGACTTCCCAGACGCCCCGGCGGCCGGGTCCCCCGACGACTACTACCGTGAACTCGGTCCCGCGCAGGAGTGGATGAAACAGGACTCCTACGGCCGGGTCCGGCTCGACATCGATCCGCTCAAGCGGTGGATCAGGATGCCGCAGACCTCCGCGTCGTACGGCTTCCAGCGCGGAATCACCTTCGAGCAGCACGAGTCGTACGTGAGGCAGGCCGTCCAGGCGGCCACGCCGTACACGGACTTCTCGAAGTACGACATGCTCTACGTCGTCCCCACCAGGACAGCCTCCGCGATCGGCTTCTCGCCCACCTACCTGTACGACCCGACCACCGCGGGGATCACCGTCAACGGCACCCGGATCAAGTGGGCGGTCACCTTCGGCCAGGACATGTACCACTGGGGCTACAAGGTCGCCGACCACGAGACCTCCCACACCTTCGGCCTGCCCGACCTCTACGCCTTCAACGGTGCCGACGTGCACCGCTACGTCGGTGGCTGGGACCTGATGGGTGACATCGCGGGCCCGGCGCCGCAGCACACCGGCTGGGAGCGCTGGAAGTTGGGCTGGATCGACGACGGCCAGGTCGCCTGCCTGCCCGCCGCCGGCAGCCGCACCGTCCGCCTGAGGGCCGTCGAACGCCCCGGCGGCACCAAGATCGCCGTGGTCCGGACCAGCGACTCCACGGCCTACGTGGCGGAGTCCCGCCGGGCCGTCGGCGCGGATGCCCGGGCGTGTTCCACCGGCGTCCTCGTCTACCGGGTCGACACCTCCACCCAGACCGGCAACGGCCCCGTCCAGGTGGTCAACGGCAACCCGGGCGCCACCCCTCCGAGTGGCTGCACCGCCCTAGACATGGCCGCCTTCCAGCCCGGCCGGTCCTTCACCGACCCCGCGACGGGCGTCAAGATCGACGTGCTGCGCCGCGGGCCGCTCTCCGACACCATCCAGGTCACCGAGCAGTAGGACCGCCGGTGACCGCGCAGCACCGGAGCGGTCCCGACGGCGGGCGGTGCGGCCGGCGCGACACCGCACCGGCCGCGCCGCGCGATTCCCCACCGCGCGGAGCACGCCGAGGGCCGGGCACGCCGTCCGGAGGGAGCGGGGACCGCCGTTCAACAGGCAGCCGTACCCGTGGCCGGCGCCGTGGCACCCTGACGTTCGAGCCAGCTCCGGTAGACCGTGCTGCGAGCGGCCGCCGTCCAGTACGCCTCGGTGACGGTCCGCACGAGCGAAGGACCCAGCGACGCCAGCGGCCCCTCCCCGTGCCAGACCAGCACATGCCGGTACCAGAGCGGGTTGCCGACGATCGGCCGCACGACGATGCCCGGCACCTCCTCGAAGGTGGCCTGGCAGAAGGCCACCGCATGGCCGCTGCGGACGAGGTCCAGAACGAGCCGACCTTCCACCTCGTGGACGACACGAAGGCGACGGCCCAGGACGAGCAGGGTCCTGGACCAGTACTCGCGGATCCGGTCGTTGTCCGGCCGGGGAGCGGCCCAGTCCTCGTCCTCCAGGTCCTCCAGCGCGACCTCCTCCAGCGCCCCCAGCGGATGGGCGGCGGGCAGTGCGACGAAGAGCGGTTCGGTGGCGATCGGCTCGCCGGCGACTCCCGGGGGAAGCAGGAGCTCGTACCCCGGGCTGTCACCCACCACGGCCGCTTCGAGCCGGCCGCCCGCGATGTCCTCGACGAGGGGGACGGGGCACCCCTGGCCGCGCGTGATCTCGGCCGCCGGATGGCGCGACCTGATCGCGGTGATCAACCCGCCCAGCAGCGGAGCGTTGACGGAGCCGAGCCGGAAACGATGCGGCGACCCGCCCGTCCTCGCGGCGAGAGCGGACACCTCCAGCAAGTCGTCGACGGTCGGCAGTACCGCCCGGGCCCGGCTGAGGACCTCCTCCCCGAAGGCGGTCGGGACGACGCCCGACTGCGCGCGGCTGAACAGCTCCCCGCCGAGCACCCGCTCGATCCGCGTCAGCTGCGCACTGAGGCCGGGCTGGGTCAGCCGCAACGACGCCGCGGCCCGCGTCAGACTGCCGCAGTCCGCGATGCTGCAGATGATCCGGAGGTGCCGGAGTTCGAGCTCCATGGCGAGATGGTACGGAGGTCCGGCCCGCTCCGACAGAGCTGTGCGGCAACAGCCCGGCCTCCACGGGGCGAGGGCGACCGGCGGGTCCTCGGGTCGACGATGCCGGGGCCGCCCGGGCCGGAAACCGGGTGCACGGTCGGGAGTCCTTCCGAGGGTGGGACGTGCGGCGGCACCGGGCACGACCGGTGAGCGTGCACGTGATCCCGGAGTATCCGGGCAGCCGTGAACGGCCCGGCGCCGCGCCGCACAGTTCACCGGAGCGGGTGAGCCGGGCGAACGCGCTCGGGGCGCGCGCCGGTCGGACCGGTCGGACCGGTCGCACCGGTCGGACCGATCCGGGGCGTCGCGGGTGCGGCGACTCCCTGGGTTCCGATACTCAATGAAGTATTGACGTGACTAAGGACGCTGATACTGTATCGATCATGCAGACAGCTCAGAGGTGCTCGCCGACTACGGGGAACGGGTCGGATCGGAACTGAGTTGGGATCGGTGACTGTACGTCAGGACGGTTGAGGGACCGCACTGTTGCGCCGTCACCGGTCGCCTGCTGTCCGAATGTCCGGGTTTGCGGGGGTGCATCGATGGTGGGCGTTGCTGGTCGTGGCGGGCGTGGGATTCCGTCCCGTGCGGTTGCGGTGGTGGGGATCGGATGTCGTTTCCCGCAGGCGGACGGGCCGG
Source organism: Kitasatospora sp. NPDC059648 (assembly GCF_042734825.1). Lineage (NCBI taxonomy): Bacteria > Bacillati > Actinomycetota > Actinomycetes > Kitasatosporales > Streptomycetaceae > Kitasatospora > Kitasatospora sp. NPDC059648. The sequence continues at coordinate 19,849 of NZ_JBHWDU010000010.1, forward strand.
GGGAGTACTGGCGGTTGCTGCGTCGTGGCGGGGACGCGATCACCGGGCGGCGGGGTGGCCGGGGGCCGGCCCGTGGCGGGTTCCTGGAGCGGGTGGACGGGTTCGATCCGGAGTTCTTCGGCATCTCGCGCCGCGAGGCGGTGGCCATGGACCCGCAGCAGCGGCTGGCGCTCGAACTGGCCTGGGAGGCACTGGAGGACGCCAGGACCGTGCCGGGCCGGCTCGACGGGAGCCGGACGGGCGTGTTCCTGGGGGTGATCGCCGACGACTACGCGACGCTGCTGCACGGCCTCGGCCCCGACGCGGTGACCGGGCACACCCTGACCGGATTGCAGCGGGGCGTGATCGCCAACCGGATCTCGTACGCGCTGGGCCTGCAGGGCCCGAGCCTGGTGGTGGACACCGGGCAGTCGTCCTCGCTGGCCGCCGTGCACCTGGCCTGCGCGAGCCTGCGCAGCGGCGAGTCCGAACTCGCGCTGGCGGGCGGGGTGAACCTGATCCTCGCGCCGCAGAGCACCCTGGCGCTGGAGCGGGCCGGGACGCTGTCGGCGGACGGGCGCTGCTTCACCTTCGACGCCCGCGCGAACGGCTACGTCCGGGGCGAGGGCGGCGGGGTCGTCGTGCTGAAGCTGCTGGAGGCCGCCGTCCGGGACGGCGACCGGATCCACGCCGTCATCCGCGGCAGCGCGCTGAACAACGACGGCGCGACCGAGACGCTGCCCACGCCCGGCCGGGAGTCCCAGCGGCGGGTGCTCCTGGCTGCCTGCGCCGACGCGGGCGTCGAGCCGGGCGAGGTCCAGTACGTCGAGCTGCACGGGTCGGGGACGCGGGCCGGTGACCCGGTCGAGGCCGCCGCGCTGGGTGCGGCGCTGGGCTCGGCCCGGGCGGCGGACGACCCGCTGCTGGTCGGGTCGGTGAAGACCAACATCGGCCACCTGGAGGGCGCGGCCGGGATCGCCGGGTTCATCAAGGCCGTCCTGTGCGTCGGCGAACGCGAACTCGTGCCCAGCCTGAACCACACCGGGCCCGACGGGCGGATCCCGCTGGACGAGCTGAACCTGCGGGTGAACACCGAGACCAGGGGCTGGCCGTCGCCGGAGCGGCCGCTGGTCGCCGGCGTCAGCTCGTTCGGCATCGGAGGCACCAACTGCCATGTGATCGTGCAGGACTGGCGGGAAGGCGAACCGGCCGGCGCGGGGGAGGGCGGCGCCGGGGCGCTGCCCTGGGTGCTGTCGGCGCGGGACGAACCCGCGCTGCGGGCGCAGTCGGAGCGGTTGCGCACGCTGGTGGCGGGGAGCCCGGGGTTCGGGGCGGCCTCGGTGGGCCGCTCGTTGGCCGTCACCCGCAGCACCTTCGAGCACCGTCGCGTCGTCGTCGCGGAGGACCGGGACGGTTTCCTCGCCGAGCTGGCGGCGAGCTCGGCCGGGCAGCCGTCGGCGGCCGTGGTCGAGGGCCGGCACGAGGGGCCGCCGGTCCGGCCGGTCTTCGTCTTCCCCGGGCAGGGCTCGCAGTGGGCGGGCATGGCGGCGGAGCTGATCGCGAGCTCGCCGGTCTTCGCCGAACGGATCGCCGAGTGCGCCGAAGCGCTTCGCCCGTACGTGGACTGGTCGTTGACCGACGTGCTGTGCGAGGTGCCCGGCGCGCCCGCGCTGCAGGGCGACGAGGTGATCCAGCCCGCGCTGTGGGCGGTGATGGTGTCGCTGGCCGCACTGTGGCGTTCGGCCGGGGTGGAGCCCGCCGCCGTGGTGGCCCACTCGCAGGGCGAGATCGCCGCCGCCACCGCGACGGGTGCGCTGTCGCCGCGGGACGGCGCGCGGATCGTGGCGCTGCGCAGCCGGGTGCTGAACCGGATCGCCGGGCGCGGCGGGCTGCTGTCGGTCGAACTTCCGGTGGGCCGGGTGGAGTCGGACCTCCGTGCGGTGGCCGCGGACGGGCTGTCGGTCGCGGCGGTCAACGGCCCCGCGCACACGGTGGTCGCCGGGCCGGTCGCCGCGCTCGACGGGCTGGCCGCCCACTACGGGGAGCGGGTGCGCACCCGGCGGGTGCCGATCGACTACGCCTCGCACAGCGCGGACGTGGAGGAACTGCGGGAGGAACTGCTCACCGCCTTCGCCGGGATCAGCCCGCGCTCCACCGACGTGCCGTTCCACTCGACCGTCACCGCCGCGCCGATCGACACCGCCGAACTGGACGCCGGGTACTGGTTCCGCAACCTGCGCGAGCCGGTGCGGTTCGGGCCGGCCGTCGAGCAGCTCCTCCGGGCGGGGCACTCGACCTTCCTGGAGATCAGCCCGCACCCGGTGCTGGTGATGGGCGTCCGCCAGGCGATCGACGCGCACGGCGGGGCCCGCGCGGACGGGGCGGACGGCGGGGCCGGCGTCGCGCTGAGCACGCTGCGGCGCGGGCGCGGGGACCGCCGGCGGTTCCTGACGGCGGCGGCCGAGGCCTTCGTCCGCGGCGTGGCGGTGGACTGGGCCGCGCTGCTGCCCGCCTCGGCGCCACTGGTGGACCTGCCGACGTACCCGTTCCAACGGCGGTCCCACTGGCCGTCGGGCGAGGTGGAGGAGGGCCCGGAGCGGGCCGCCGAGGGCGGCCGGGACGCGGCACGTCAGGTACCGGCCGTGGACCGGCGGTCGGTGCTGGAAACGGTCCGGAGCCACACGGCCGTCGTGCTCGGTGCCGGGTCGGCCGCCGCGGTCCGGCCCGCCCGGACCTTCCGGGAGCTGGGCCTGGACTCCGCCATGGCGCTCGAACTGCGCGACCGGCTGTCCGCCGCGACCGGGCTGAAGCTGGGGAGCACCGTCCTGTACGACCACCCGAGCCCGGCCGCCCTGGCCGCCGCGCTCGCCACGTCGATGGCGGGGACGCCTGAGGGGCCCGCGGAATCCAGGGAGTCCACGGAACCCATGGACACGGAACCCATGGACACGGAGCCCAAGGGGCCGAAGGGGGCCACGGAAACCGAGGAACCCGAGCAGGCCGACGACCCCGTGGTCATCGTCGGCATGGCCTGCCGCTACCCCGGCGGGGTGCGCTCGCCCGAGGACCTGTGGAACCTGGTCGACGCCGGGACCGACGCCACCGGCGACTTCCCCGACGACCGCGGCTGGGACCTGGCGGCGCTGCACCACCCGGACCAGGAGCGGACCGGCACGTCCTACGTCCGCCGCGGCGGCTTCGTGCGGGACGTGACGGACTTCGACGCGGAGTTCTTCGGCATCAGCCCCCGCGAGGCCCTCGCCATGGACCCGCAGCAGCGGCTCCTGCTGGAGGTCGCCTGGGAGGCGCTGGAACGGGCCGGGATCGACCCGACGACGCTGGCCGGCAGCCGCACCGGCGTCTTCGCCGGGGCGACGCACTCCGGCTACGGGCCCACCATGGAGACCGCCGGGCACGGCGTCGCCGGACACCTCCTGACCGGCACCAGCGTGAGCGTGGTCTCCGGGCGGATCGCCTACGTGCTCGGACTGAACGGGCCCGCGCTCACCGTGGACACCGCCTGCTCGGCGTCCCTGGTGGCGCTGCACCAGGCGGTGCGGTCGGTGCGCTCCGGTGAGTGCTCGCTCGCCCTGGCCGGCGGGGTCACGGTGATGGCGACCCCCGGCATGTTCGTCGAGCTGTCCCGCCAGCGGGTGCTGGCCGCCGACGGCCGCTGCAAGGCCTTCTCCGCGCGGGCGGACGGCACCGGCTGGGGCGAGGGCGCGGGCATGCTCGTGGTCGAGCGCCTCTCCGACGCCCGCCGCCACGGCCACCCCGTACTGGCGGTCGTCGCCGGAAGCGCCGTCAACTCCGACGGCGCGTCCAACGGACTGTCCGCGCCGAGCGGCTCCGCCCAGCAGCGCGTCATCGAGGACGCCCTCGCCGACGCCGGGCTGGCGCCGCAGCAGGTCGACGCCGTGGAGGCGCACGGAACCGGCACCGCCCTGGGCGACCCGATCGAGGCGAACGCCCTGCTGGCCGCCTACGGGCAGCACCGCGCCCCGGAGCGGCCGCTGTGGCTCGGCTCCCTCAAGTCCAACATCGGGCACGCGCAGGCGGCGGCGGGTGTCGGCGGCGTGATCAAGATGGTCCAGGCGATCCGCAACGCCGTCCTGCCCGCCACCCTGCACGTCGACGAGCCGTCCCCGCACGTGGACTGGACGGGCGGGGCGGTGGCCCTGCTCGACCGGGCCCGGCCCTGGCCGGAGACCGGCGGCCCCCGGCGCGGCGGCGTCTCCTCCTTCGGGATCAGCGGCACCAACGCGCACGTGATCCTCACCGAGCCGCCCGTCGACGCCCGCTCCGTCCGGGAGCCGGCCGGGGCCGCGGGGGAGCCGGTACGACCGCCGGTACGGCCGCCCGTGGTGCCGGTCGTCCTGTCGGCCCGCACCCCGGAGGCGCTGCGCGAGCAGGCCCGGCGGCTGGCCGCCGCGCCGGTCGACCCGGTCGACGCCGCACCGGCCCTGACCGCCCGCGCCCGTCTCGACGAGCGCGCCGTGGTGATCGCCGCCGACCGGCAGGAGGCCGCGCGCGCCCTGGACGCGCTGGTCCGGGGCGAGGAGTCCCGCGGCGTCGTCACCGGCCGGGCCGTCGAGCCCGGCCGCACCGTCCTGGTCTTCCCCGGCCAGGGCGGCCAGTGGCGGGGGATGGCGGCGGCCCTCGCCGCCGAGAGCCCGGTCTTCGCGGCCCGGCTGGCCGAGTGCGGGCGGGCGCTGGCGCCGTACGTCGACTGGTCGCTGGCCGACGTGCTGGCGGGGGCGCCGCTGCTGGACCGGATCGAGGTCGTCCAGCCCGCGCTGTGGGCCGTGATGGTGTCGCTGGCGGAGCTGTGGCGCTCGGCCGGGGTCGTCCCGGACGCCGTGGTCGGCCACTCCCAGGGCGAGATCGCCGCCGCCGTCGTCGCCGGGGCGCTCTCGCTCGACGACGGCGCCCGCGCCATCGCGCTGCGCAGCAGCGTGGCCGTCGAGCTGATGGGCAAGGGCGCGATGGCCGTCGTCCCGCTGCCCGCCGAGCGGGTCCGGGAACGGCTCGGCGAGCTGAGCATCGCCGCGGTCAACGGCCCCTCCGGCACCGCCGTGGCCGGGGCCCCGGAGGAGATCGCCGCACTCGTCGACGCCTACCGGGCCGAGGGCGTCGAGGCCCGGGTGATCCCGGCCGCCTTCGCCTCGCACTGCCCGGCGGTCGAACCGATCCGCGAGCGGATCCTGACCGAGCTGGCGCCGCTGGCACCGCGCGGCGGCGGGATCGGGCTGATGTCCTCGGTCACCGCCGACTGGCAGGACGGCGGTGAACTCGACGCGGCCTACTGGTACCGGAACCTGCGGCACACCGTGCGCTTCCGGGAGGCCGTCGAAGCGCTCGTCGCCTCCGGCCACACCACCTTCGTCGAGGTCGGCCCGCACCCGGTGCTGGTCGGCAGCATCGGCCAGATCCTGGAGGAGGCCGGGGTCGACGGCATCGTGACCGGCTCGCTGCGCCGCGAGGACGGCGGCCTGCGCCGCTTCCTCACCTCCGCCGCCGAGGCCGGCGTCCGGGGCCTGCCGGTCGCCTGGGAACGGCTCACCGGTACCGCCGTCGACCACGTGGACCTGCCCACCTACCCCTTCCAGGGCCGCCGCTACTGGCTCACCGGCACGGCCACGCCCTCCGGTACCGCCGAGCTCGGCCAGGCCCCGGCCGACCACCCGCTGCTCGGCGCGGCCGTCGAACTCGGCGACGGGGAAACGGTGTTCACCGGACGGCTGTCGGTCCGCAGCCACCCCTGGCTGGCCGACCACACCCTCGCCGGGGCGGTCGTCCTGCCGGGCGGCGCGTTCCTGGAACTGGCCCTGCACGCGGGCGCGGTGGCCGGCGCGGCGCGGATCGAGGAGCTGACCGTCGCCACCCCGCTGGAGCTCCCGGCGGACGGTGCCGTCGACCTGCGCGTGCGGGTCACGGGGGAGGACGGCATCGGGCTGCGGACCTGCCGGATCTTCGGGCGGGCGACCGGTGGGGAGTGGACCGAGCACGCCACCGGGACGCTCGGGGCCGCCGCCGCCCCGGTCGGTGCGGCCGTGGAGTGGCCGCCGGCGGACGCGACGCCCGTTCCGGTCGCCCGTACGTACGAGGACCTCGGCCTGCGCGGGTACGAGTACGGTCCGGCGTTCCGGGGGCTGCGGGCCGCCTGGCGGCGCGACGGCGAGTGGTTCGCCGAGGCCGTCCTGCCCGAGGCGGAGGCCGGCGGTCACCGTCTGCACCCTGCTCTGCTGGACGCGTCCCTGCACGGGCCGATCGCCGCCGCCCCGGGCCGGCCGGTCCAACCGCTGCGCTGGCGCGGGGTGTCGCTGCCCGGGTCCGGCGGCCGTACGTCGCTGGCGGTGCACGCGGTGCCCGCCGCGGACGGCGGCTTGCGGCTGACCCTGCTCGACGGGTCGGGAGGCCTGGTCGGGCTGGTCGAGTCGGTGGAGCTGTGCCCGGTCGCGGTGGGGCGCCCGGCCGACCCGGCCACCGCCGCGCGCGACGCGCTGTTCGCACTGGGCTGGGAGCCGCCGGCCGCTTCGCCGGCGGGGCGGCCGGTACTCCCGGCGGACACCCTCGACCTGGAGGCGCTGCTCGCGGCGGCCGAGCCGCCCGAGCACGTCGTCGTCGCCTGCCCGGCGGGTGCGGACGGGACCGACCCGGCGACGGCGGCCCGGGCCGCCGTGCGCCGGACGAGGGAACTGCTCGGCCGCTGGCTCGCCGAGGACCGGCTCACCGGTACCCGCCTGGTGCTGGTCACCCGTGGGGCCGTCGCCGCCCGGACCGGGGAGACCGTCAGGGACCTCGCGCAGGCGGCGGTCTGGGGCCTGGTGCGGACGGCCCAGGTCGAGCACCCGGGCCGGTTCGTCCTGGTCGACCTCGGCCCGGAGGACTCCGAGGTCCCGACGGCGGCGCTGACGCCGGAGGAGAACCAGGCGGCGGTCCGTGACGGCGCCGTCCTGGTGCCCCGGCTCGCGCCGGCCGCGGGCGACCCGGCGCTGAGCGTTCCCGGGGGCGCGGGCCCCTGGCGACTGGACATCCCCGAACGCGGCACCCTGACGGCCCTGGAGCTGCGGCCCTGCCCCGAGGCGGCCGCCGAACCGGGCCCCGGGCGGGTCAGGATCGCCGTCCGCGCCGCCGGGCTCAACTTCCACGACGTCCTCGGCGCCCTGGACATGCACCCCGGCGACCCCGGCCCGCTCGGGCTGGAGGGCGCGGGCGTGGTCACCGCGACCGGGCCCGGCGTCACCGGCCTGGCCGTCGGCGACCGGGTGATGGGCCTGATCCCCGCCGCCCTCGGCACCGTCGCCCACGCCGATCACCGAACACTGACCCGGATCCCCGACGGCTGGTCCTTCACCCGGGCCGCCGCGGTGCCGGTCGCCCACCTGACGGCCCTGCACGCCCTGGCCGAGCTGGGCGACGTACGGCCGGGCGACGCCGTCCTGGTCCACGCCGGTGCGGGCGGCGTCGGCATGGCCGCCGTCCAACTGGCCCGGCACCTGGGCGCGGAGGTCTTCGCGACCGCCAGTCCGACCAAGTGGCCCGCCCTGCGGGCGCTGGGCCTGGACGACGACCATCTGGCCTCGTCCCGCGAGTCCGGGTTCGGAGCGCGGTTCGCCGGCCGGGGCATGGCCCTCGTGCTGAACTCGCTGACCGGCGAACTCGTCGACGAGTCACTGGAGTTGCTGCGCCCGGGCGGGCTGCTGGTCGAACTCGGCCGGACCGAGCGGCGCGACCCCGCCGAGGTGGCCGCCGCCCACCCCGGCGCGCGCTACCGGACGTCCGACCTGCTCGACCTGCCGTCCGAGCACCTCGGGCGCCTGCTGAACCGGGTGGTCGAGCTGTTCGCCGAGGGTGCGTTCGGCCATCCCGCCGTCACCGACCTGGACGTCCGGCGCGCGCCCGAGGCCTTCGGGCTGCTGCGCCGGGGCGGCCACGTCGGCAAGGTCGTGCTGACCGTCCCGCCGGTCCTGGACCCGGACGGGACCGTGCTGATCACCGGCGGGGCCGGCGCCATCGGCCGGGCCCTCGCCCGGCACCTGGTCACCGCGCACGGCGCCCGCCGTCTCCTGCTGGCCGGACGCCGCGGCGCGGAGGCCCCCGGTGCGTCCGAACTGGCCGCCGAGCTGGGCGGGTTGGGCGCCGAGGTGCGGTTCGCCGCCGTCGACGTCGCCGACCGCGAGGCCGTCGCCGCGATGATCGGCGCCCGTCCCCGCCCGGCACCCGCTGACCGCGGTGATCCACGCCGCGGGCGTGGTGGACGACGCGCCGATCACCTCGCTCACCCCCGGGCAGATCGACCGGGTGATGCGGGTCAAGGCCGACGGCGCCTGGCACCTTCACGAGCTGACCGCCGGTCACCCGCTCAACGCCTTCGTGCTGATCTCCTCGGTCATGGGGACGCTCGGCGGCGCCGGACAGGGCGGCTACACCGCCGCCAACGCCTTCCTCGACGCGCTCGCCCGGCACCGCCGGACCCGGGGCCTGCCCGCCCTCGCGCTGGCCTGGGGCCTGTGGGACGACGCGGACGGCATGCTCGGCGCGCTCACCGACGCCGATCGCGCCCGGTTCACCCGGGCCGGGCTGGTGGCGATGGCGCCCGAGCACGGCCTGGCCCTGCTGGAGGCGGCACTGCCGTCACCGCACGCCGCGCTGGTGCCCGCCCGGCTGGACCGCGCGGCGCTGCGCGAGCTCGGCGCCGACCTGCCGCCGGTGCTGCGCGGGGTCGTGGCGGCCGCGGGCGCGGGGCGGCCCGGGAACGCGGTTGAACAGCGGCGGCGCCTGCCGCTGCGGGAGGAGCTGGCCGGCCTGGCGGCCGCTGAGCGCGCCGGGGTCCTGGCCGACCTGATCCGCTCGCACATGGCCGCCGTGCTGGGCTGCCGGCCGGAGGCGGTGCCGGCCGACCGGCCGTTCGGCGAGCTCGGGTTCGACTCGCTCACCTCGGTCGAGTTCCGCAACCGGCTCGGCGCGGCGGCGGAGGTCAGGCTGCCCGTCACCCTGCTGTTCGAGGCGCCGACGCTGCCCGAGCTGGTAGCCGTGCTGGACGCCGAACTCTCGCCGCCCTCGGAGGAGTGCGAGGCTTCCGAGGCCGTTCACGGGGACGCGGTCGAGGGTGTTGCCGACGCGGACGTGGCAGCGCTGATCGAGGCCGCCGACGCCGAGGAGCTGTTCGCCTTCATCGACCGCCGGCTCGCCTGATCCCCGCCCCCGCCGACCGCCACCCCACCCCCACCAAGGATCGATCCGTCATGGCAACAGCACCGGCAACAGCAGCGGCAACGGACGAGAAGCTGCTCGGATACCTCAAGCGCCTCACCGTGGACCTGCACCAGGCCCGCGAGCGCCTGCGCGAGCTGGAGGAGGGGAACCGGGAGCCGATCGCGATCGTCGGCATGGCGTGCCGCTACCCGGGCGGGATCGACTCGCCCGACGCCCTGTGGCGGCTGCTGGCCTCCGGCGGGGAGACCGTCGGCGCGTTCCCCCGGGACCGCGGCTGGGAGGACGGCCTGCACGACCCCGAGACCGGCGACGGCCGGAGCCTGACCGGCTCCGGCGGCTTCCTCCGCGACGCGGCGGACTTCGACGCGGCCTTCTTCGGCATCAGCCCGCGCGAGGCGCTGGCCATGGATCCGCAGCAACGGCTGCTGCTGGAGACCGCCTGGCGGGCCTTCGAGGACGCCGGGATCGACCCGGAGTCGGTGCGCGACACCGAGACCGGCGTGTTCACCGGGCTGTCCTGCCTCGACTACGGGCAGGGGCGCGGCGAGGTCCCCGAGGAGGCCGAGGGCTTCCTGACCACCGGTACGGTGGCCGGCGCCGCGTCCGGCCGGATCTCGTACGCGCTGGGCCTGCGCGGCCCGGCGCTGACCGTGGAGACGGCCTGCTCGTCCTCGCTGGTGGCGCTGCACCTGGCCGTCCAGTCGCTGCGCCGCGGCGAGTGCGCGATGGCGCTGGCGGGCGGGGCGACGGTGATGGCCACCCCGCAGCTGTTCACCGAGTTCACCCGGATGCAGGGCCTGTCGCCGGACGGCCGGTGCCGCCCGTTCTCGGCGGCCGCCGCCGGCAGCGGGCTCGCCGAGGGCGTGGGTGTGCTGCTGGTCGAGCGGCTGTCGGACGCCCGCCGGCTCGGGCACCCCGTGCTGGCCGTGGTGCGCGGCAGCGCCGTCAACCAGGACGGCGCCAGCAACGGCTTCACCGCGCCGAGCGGCTCCGCCCAGCAGCGGGTCATCCGGCAGGCGCTGGCCGACGCGCGGCTGTCGCCCGCCGACGTCCAGGTGGTGGAGGCCAGCAGCACCGGCACCCCGCTCGGCGACCCGATCGAGGCCCGCGCCCTGCTGGCCGCGTACGGGCACGACCGCGAGCAGCCGCTGCGGCTCGGTTCGCTGAAGCCCAACATCGGACACACCCAGGCGGCGGCGGGGGTCGCCGGGGTGATCAAGACGGTGCTGTCGATGCGGCACGGCCGGCTGCCCGCCACCCTGCACGTGGACGAGCCCACGCCGCACGTCGACTGGTCGGCGGCCGCGGTCGAACTGGTCGCGGAACCGAGCGACTGGCCGGCGGCCTCGGGGCCCCGGCGGGCCGGAGTGTCCTCGCAGGGCATCACCGGCACCAACGCCCACGTGATCATCGAGGAGGCCCCGGCGGACCTCGACGAGCCGGCGGCCGTGGAGTCCGACCGGCCGCGGCTGCTGAGCCTGTCGGCCAGGACACCGGAGGCGCTCGCCGAACTCGCCGGACGCTACGCCGAGTTGCTGGACGGAGGGGGCGCCGGTGCGCCGCTCGCCGCGATCTGCCGGACCACCGCTCACGGGCGGGCGCACTTCGCCCACCGTCTCACCGCCGTCGCCTCCTCCCGGGCCGAGCTGCGGGACCTGCTCACCCGGACCGGCGCGGGCGAGGGCCTGCCGTCGGGTGTCCGGCTGGGGGTGCGGACTCCGGAGGGCGGCCGGGGGCCGGTGTTCCTGTTCACCGGCGCAGGAGATCGGCAACTCGTCGAGTACGCAGATGAGTTGGCGGCGTCCGAACCGACCTTCCGGCGTGCCCTGGAGCGGTGCGCCGAGGTGTCCGGAAGCCGGACCTCGCCGTTCGCCGTCCAGTACGCGATGGCCGAGCTGTGGCGCGCGTGGGGCGTGGAGCCCGCGGCCGTCCTCGGCCTCGGCGCCGGCGAGGCGGTCGCCGCGTGCCTGGCGGGAGCGATGAGCCTTGAGGACGCGCTGCGGACGCCGCCGGACGCCGCCGAGCCGGAGCGGTTCACCGAGGCCGTCGCCGAGCTGCTGCGCGAGGGGCACCGGACCTTCGTGGAGATCGGCCCCGCCTCGCCCCTGCTCGACCCGGTCCGGGCGGACGCCGAGATCCTGCCCTCGCTGCGCGCGGGGGAGGACGCCCGGCGCACCCTGCTCGACGGCCTCGGCGCACTGTACGTCCGGGGCGTGCGGATCGACTGGACGAGCGTCCACGGCGAGCCGGTCGGGCCGCCCGCGGCGCTGCCCGGCTACCCGTTCCAGCGGGAGCGGTACTGGCTCTGGACGGGCGAGCCCCGCCGGGACCGGGGCCGCGACCGGGGTCGGGTGCCGGTGGGGCAGGACGGCGGGCCGCTGGTCGCGCAGGTGCGGCTGGTCGGCGCCGACGGTACGCCGGTGGCGCTGGCCGAGGGCGTACGGCTGGAGGCGGTGCCTTCCGCGACTGCACCCGCCGTACCGGCCGTGCCGGCCGTTTCCGCCGTATCGGCCGCAGCTGTCGTGCCCGCCGCGCCCGAGAACGCCGCACGCGGGGAGGCCGAGGACGTCGACGTCACCGAGCTGGTGGTCGGCATCGTCGGCCGGGCGCGCGGGGCGGCCGTCACCGGGGAGGACCTGCACCGGCCGCTGCGCAGCCTGGGCGCGGACTCGCTGATCGCGATGGACATCCGGCAGACCCTCGCCCGGCGGCTCGGCGTGGACCTCCCGCTGCCCGAACTGCTGGACGGCCGGAGCGTCGCCGACCTCGCCCGCACCGTCCGGGCGGCGCACGGCGGCGGCGCCCCCGCGCCGGCCGGGCAGCCGCGCGCGGCGCTGGTCGCCGACCCGGCGGCCCGCTACGAGCCGTTCCCGCTCACCGACCTCCAGCAGGCCTACCTGGTCGGCCGGACCGACGCCTTCGAACTCGGCAACGTCTCCACCTCCTTCCTGGTCGAGGTCGACCTGACCGACACCGACCTCGACCGGCTCGGCGCCGCCCTGCGACAGCTGATCGACCGGCACGACATGCTCCGCGCCGTGGTCTCCCGGGACGGCCACCAGCGGGTGCTCGCCGAGGTCCCCGAGTACCGGATCGCCACCGTCGACCTGAGGGCCGGCTCGGCGGAGGAGCGCTCCCGCCGCCTGGCGGAGATCCACCGGGAGCTGCGGGACCAGGTCTTCGACACCGAGGCCTGGCCGCTGTTCGACGTCCGGGCGACCCTGCTCGACGACCGCACCACCCGGCTGCACCTCAACTTCGACGCGCTGATCGTCGACGGCCGCAGCTCCGGTCTGCTGTTCCGGGAGTGGGCGCAGGCCTACCGCTCCGGCGCGCCCGCGGCGCCCGCCCCGGGCGTCAGCTACCGCGACTACGTGCTCGCCGCCGCCCGGACGGACGCCGAGCTGCGCGACGGGTCGCTCGCCTACTGGCGGGCGCGCACCGCCACGCTGCCGTCCGCGCCCAGGCTGCCGCTGCGGCCGGGGCCGGCGCCGCGGCAGCCGGTGTTCGCCCACCGCACGGCCCGGATCGAACCCGCGGCGTGGCAGCGCTTCAAGGACCGTGCCGACGCGGCGGGCGTGTCGCCCTCGACCGCCCTGTGCGCCGCGTACGCGCAGGTGCTGGGCGCCTGGAGCGAGTCGCCGCGCTTCACGCTCAACCTGCTGGCGTTCAACCGGCGGCCGCTGCACGAGGACGTCGGCAGGGTCGTCGGCAACCTCAGCGCGACCACCCTGCTGGAAGTCGACGCCGCCCCCGCCGAGGCCTTCGCCTCGGGTGCCCTGCGGCTGCAGCGCCAGCTCCTGACCGACCTCGACCACGGGTGCGTCAGCGGGGTCGAGGTGCTGCGCGAGCTCAACCGCGTCCGGGGCGGGACGGGCCTGGCGAGCATGCCGGTGGTGTTCACCAGCACGATCGGCTTCTCGGGGCAGGACGGCGGCGCGCTCACGGCGCTGACCGGGCTCGGCGCCTCCGGCCGGCTGGCGTCCAGCTCGGTCCGCACCCCGCAGGTGTGGCTCGACCACCAGGCCCTGGAGGAGGCCGGGGAACTGGTCCTGAACTGGGACGTCGTCGAGGAGGTGTTCCCCGAGGGCGTGGTCGACGGGATGTGGACCGCCTACCTGGACCTGGTGCGGGACCTGTGCGACGAGGGGGCGTGGCGCCGCCCCGCGGCCGTACCCGCTCCGGCCGCCGACCTGGCGCTCCGACGGGCCGTCAACGCCACCGACGCCCCCGTCCCGTCCGAGCTGCTGCACGACGCCTTCCTGCGCCGGGCCGCGGAGCGGCCGGAGGCGCCCGCGGTCATCACCGCCGCCCGGACGCTCGGTTACGGCGAGCTGGACCGCCGCTCCGACCGGATCGCCCGCTGGCTGATCGAGCGCGGGGCGGGCCCGGGCGTGCTCGTCGGCATCGTGATGGACAAGGGCTGGGAGCAGGTCGTGGCCGCCCTGGGCATCCTCAAGTCCGGGGCCGCGTACGTGCCGGTGGACGCCGAGACGCCCGCCCGCCGGCTCCGGATGATCATGGAGACCGCCGGCATCGGCCTGGTGCTGACCCGGTCGGTGCTCACGGACGGCCTCGACCTGCCGGACGGCATCCGTTCGCTGGCCGTCGACACCGAGCCGGAGTCCGCCGGTGCGGACGGCCCCCTGCCGCCGTCCCCGGCCCGGCCCGGGGACCTCGCGTACGTGATCTTCACCTCGGGCTCCACCGGGGTCCCGAAGGGCGTGATGATCGAGCACACCGGCGCGGTCAACACCGTCCAGGACGTCAACGACCGGTACGGCGTGACCGCCCGTGACCGGGTGCTCGCCCTCTCCGCGCTCAACTTCGACCTCTCGGTCTACGACGTGTTCGGCCTGCTGTCGGTCGGCGGCGCCGTCGTGCTGCCCGACGAGTCGGCCCGGCGCGAACCGGCCGCCTGGCTGGAGCTGGCGGAACGGCACGAGGTCACCGTCTGGAACAGCGTCCCCGCGCTGATGGAGATGTTCGTCGAACACCTGCGGGCCGAAGGGAGCGGCGCGCTGCCGCTGCGCCTGGTGCTGATGAGCGGCGACTGGATCCCGGTCACCCTCCCCGGCGCCGTCGCCGCGGTCCTGCCCGAGGCGCGGGTCGTCGGCCTGGGCGGCGCGACCGAGGCGTCCATCTGGTCGATCCTCCACCCGGTCGACCACGTGGACCAGGAGCGGCCCAGCATCCCGTACGGCCGGCCCATGCGGAACCAGCGCTTCCATGTGCTGGACGAGGCCCTCCGGCCCCGCCCGACCTGGGTGCCCGGAGACCTGTACATCGCCGGCACCGGCCTGGCCCGCGGCTACCTCGGCGACGAGGCGAAGACCCGCGCCGCCTTCCTGCGCCATCCGGTGACGGGGGAGCGGCTCTACCGGACCGGCGACCTCGGCCGCTACCTGCCGGACGGCGACATCGAGTTCCTCGGGCGCGCGGACTTCCAGGTGAAGATCCAGGGGCACCGGATCGAGCTCGGCGAGGTCGAGGCGGCGCTGCTGCGCAGGCCCGGCGTCCGGGCGGCCGCCGCAGTGGCCGAGGGCGAGCGGGGCGGGCCCCGGCGGCTGGTCGGGTACGTGGTGGGCTCCTCCGTCTCCTCCGTCTCCTCCGTCTCCTCCGTCTCCTCCGCGTCGGCCGAGGAGCAGCTGCGCGAGGCGCTCGGCCGGGAACTGCCCGGCTACATGGTGCCCGCCCGGATCGTCCTGCTGGACGAGCTGCCGCTGACCGCCAACGGCAAGGTGGACCGCCGCCGGCTGCCCTCGCCCGGGCAGGCGGCCCCGCGCTCCGGCGCGGCGGTCGCCCCGCGTGATGCGGCAGAGCGTCAACTCGCGGAGGTCTGGGGCGAGTTCTTCACTTCCGCGGGCCAATCCCCGGACATCACGGCGAACTTCTTCGACCTCGGCGGCGACTCGATGCTCGCGGTGCGGATGATGGCCCGGATCCGGCAGCGCACCGGACGGTCGCTCCCGGTGGCCACCCTGCTCGCCCGGCCGACCGTCGAATCCCTCGCCGAGGTGCTGCGCGAACGCCCCGGCGACGAGGGCCGCGCGGTGCTGGTCCCCGTCCGGGCCACCGGGACGCGGCCGCCGCTGATCCTGGTCCACCCGGTCGGCGGGGACGTGCTCTGCTACGCCGGGCTCGGCGCCCTGCTGGACGAGGACCAGCCCGTGCACGCCCTCCGGTACCCCGACCACGACGCCGCGCCGCGGACCGTGGCCGAGCTGGCCGCGCACTACACCGACGCCGTCGTGGAACGGTTCCCGGACGGCCCGTACCGGCTCGGCGGCTGGTCCATGGGCGGCGTGATCGCCCTGGAGATCGCCCGGTCGCTCTCCGCGCGCGGCGCGACGGTCGAACTCGTCGCCGCGATCGATCTGCTCGAACCGCCCGGCCACGTCGAACCCGTCAGCGACGCGGCACTGCTGGCCCGGTTCGCCCGCGACCTGGCCGGACTCGCCGGAACCGACTGGAACCCGGGCCCGGCCGCGTTCGAACCCACCGGCGACCGCACCCCGGTCCAGGAACTGCTCACCCGGGCCCGGCAGGCCGGCGTCCTGCCCGCCGACCTCGACGCCGCCACCCTGGAACGGCTCGCCGGCCGCTTCCTGCGCCTCAGCCGCGCCCTGGCCGAGCACCGGCCCACCCCGTACCGGGGCCGGGTCCGGCTGCTGCGCGCCATGGACGGGGCCACCACCGCGACCACCCGGCAGTGGCTGGACCTCCTCGGTGACCGGGCCGAGAGCACCGACCTGCCCGGCGACCACTACAGCGTCATGCGACCGCCGTACCTCCGGGCACTGGCCGCCGAACTCGACAAGGCGCTGAAGGACCTGTGACCACCGCCGGACGAACCGACCACCACCTCCAGGAGGACCGGATGACCACCGTCGTGGAACTGCCGCCCCGCGCACCCGGGGAGGGCCCCACCGCCGCCACCGTGCTGGAGCGGGTCCGGGCGTACGCCGCGGGCCTGCCGACGAGCGCGGCGCAAGTCGAGCGGCAGGGCCGGATCCCCGCCGAGCTCCTCGACGGCCTCAAGGCCACCGGACTGCTGCGCGCCGCCCTGCCGCCCGCCCTCGGCGGGGTCGAGCTGACCGCGCCCGAACTGACCCGCGCCGTCGACCTGCTGGCGGAGGGGGACGCCTCGGTCGCCTGGTGCGCGGCCGTCGCGCTGAACGCCGCGCTGGCCGTGGTCTCGCTGCCCGCCGACGCGTTCGCCGAACTGTTCCCCGACCCGGACCTCATCACCGCCACCGTGCTGCCCCCGGCCGGGCGGTCCGTCCGGCTCGACGGCGGATACCTCCTCTCCGGCCGGTGGACCCACGCCAGCGGGATCACCCACGCCGACCGGGTGATGGCCGGGTTCCGGACCCCGGACGGCACCCCGCGGATCGCCGTCCTCGACGCCGCCCACGCCCGGGTCCGCGACACCTGGCACACCACCGGCCTGCGCGGCACCGGCTCCCACGACTTCGAGGTCACCGGCCTCTACGTCCCCGACCGCCACACCTTCGCCCTCGCACCCGCCGGCACCCGGCCGCAGCCCCTGCACCTGCGCGCCGACAACCTCGCCCTCAAGATGGCCGGCATCCCCCTCGGCATCGCCCGGTCCGCCCTGACCAGCGCCCGCGAACTCCTCACCGCCCGCGGCACCGCCCTCCCCAGGCCCTCGGCCCCGGCCGACCTCGCCCACGCCGAAGCCCTCATCGGCGCCGCCGACGCCTACGTGTACACCACCCTGGACCGCGCCTGGGCCGCCCAGGCCGCGGGCCACACCCCCGAGCGCGGCACCGCCGCCCTCGCTCGCCAGTTCGCCCACCGCGCCTGCCGCGAAGCCGTCCAGTACCTCTACGACCTGGCCGGCTCCGCCGCCGTCTACACCGACCGCACCCCCCTCGACCGCTGCCTGCGCGACATCATCACCGCAAGCCGCCACGTCGCCTCCGCCGAAGCCGTCCTCGACGCCGTCGGCACCCTCCGCCTCGGCGGCGACCCGACCTCGCCGCACCTCTGACCGGACAGCCGACCGGACGGCCGATCCGCCGCCGGCCACGGCTGCGGCGGCGACGGCCGCGGTCCTGCCCGCCACCTGCGCCCGCGCCGCCGCCCCCAGGTCGCCGTGGGGGCGCCGGGGTGGCCGGGCCGTGGAGGCAGCGATGAGCCCCCGCCCGGGGACGGTGTCCCGGACGGGGGCCGATGGGTTGTCGGGTGGTCCCGGTGCGTGGTGGGCGGGTGGGGGTTCGACGGCGGGCGTCAGGCGGTCGGGGTGAGGAGGGCGTCGGTGCGGGTGAGGGTGACGCCCATGCGGTGGAAGGCGTCGATGGCGGCGGCGTGGCCGGGGGTGGAGAGGGCGGCGACGGCGTCCTCGACGACGGTGGTGCGGTAGCCGAGGGTGACGGCGGTGCGGACGGTTTCGCCGACGCCGTACTCGGTGGCGATGCCGGCGACGACGAGGTCGGTGGCGCCGAGGCGGTTGAGGCGGTCGGCGAGGGCGGTGCCGGCGAAGGCGTCGATGCCGTACTTGGTGACGACCTCGTTGCCGGGGCGGGCGGCGACCTCGGGGGCGAAGCGGTTGAAGGGGGAGTCGGGGCCGCCGTCGCTGCCGTCCATGCGGGCGTAGCGGACCAGGACCACGGGCAGGCCGGCTGCCTCGAAGGCGGTCTTCAGCCGGGCGGCGGAGCGGACCACGGCGGGGCCGGTCAGCGGGGCGACCGGGCGGCTGACGATCCACTGCTGGAGGTCCACCAGCACCAGGACGGTGCCGGGGGTCAGGGCGGCGGCGGGGGTGTGGGACATCGGGTTCCTCGTGGTCGGTCGGTGGCTGGTCGCTCGGTCACTCGGCGGCGACGAGCAGGGCGGTCCAGGTGAAGCCGGCTCCGGCGCTCAGCAGGATGGCGATCCGGCCGGGTTCGAGCAGGCCGCGGGCGTGGAGTTCGGCCAGGCCTGCGGAGGCGTCGCCGGCTCCCAGGTGTCCGGTGCGGGCGCCCAGGTCGAGCACCTCGACGCCGGCCAGGCCGAGCTGCTCGACGGCCGGGAGGTAGGCGGTCTCCAGGACGGTGCGGCCGAGCCGGGGGAGCAGCAGGTGGCTGAGCCGGGGGTCGTCGGGGGTGAGGCCGGCGTCGGCGAGGGCGCCGCGGACCGCCCGGACGACGCCCGCGCCCGCGGTGGCGGCGAAGTGCGGGCCGTGGCCGTCGCTGAGGAAGGCCTTCTTGGTGCGCCGGATGTCGACGGTCTCGCCGTTGGCGCGGGGTGCGGTGGAGAAGGAGTCGTGGCCGCGGTGCATGACCTCCAGGTCGGGGGCGGCGGCGGTGTACGCGGCGAGCAGCCGGTACGGGCCGCGCTCACGGTCCAGGACGAGCGCGGTCGCGCCGTCCCCGTACGCGACGCCGTAGTCGCCCTGCCAGCGGTCGAAGCCGGGGGCGGCGAAGCGGTCGCCGGTGGTGACCAGGGCCCGTTCCAGCAGCGGATCGGCGGCGAGCCGGACGGCCGCCAGTTCGACGGCGGTGGCCCCGCCGTTGCACATCTGCTGGACGCCGACCGGCACCGCCCGCACGGCGCCCGAGTGCTGGGCGACGTAGTGGGCGGGCGACCAGAAGTCGTGCCCCTGGTGGTAGATCCAGGCGTGGGCGACCAGGCCGATGGTCTCGGACAGGCAGCCGGCCTCGCCGATCGCCTTGGCGGCGGCGAGGACGGCCATCTCGGGGCCCGACTGCCAGTCGCTGACGGGCAGTTCGAGGTAGCCGTCCTTCGCGGCATTCTCGGAGGTGACCCGGCCCTCGGCGACCGCCGCGGCCGCGGTGTCCGTGGTCGGGGGGAGCCAGGCGACCGCGGCGGCTATCCGGGGCGGTGGGTCGAAGCGCATCGGGTGTCCTTCGAGGGGGGTCAGCGGGCGGTGGCCGGGTGGTGCAGCGCCCCGTCGAGCAGGGCGGTGATGCGGTGCGCCTCGTGCAGCGGGACCCGGGCGTGGACGTGCTGGTCGGGGCGGACCAGCACCACGGCGCCGCGGGTCGCCCCGCGCGGCCCGGCGCCGGGCCGGTCCGCGGGCTCCGCGTCCTCGTGCAGGGTGCCGGTGGCGTCCAGCACCCGGACGTCCACCAGGCCGGGGTGGCGCTTCCCGGCGTCCTCCAGGGCCCGGGCGACCCGCGGCGGCAGGGCGGTGCCGGGCAGTTCGACGAGCAGGGTGTGCCGCAGGTCGGAGAGGGCCTCGCGCAGCGGCAGCCGACGGCCGAGCCGGCGGTCCCAGACCGCGCGGTCGGGGGTGAGGGCTCCGGGGACGAAGCGGTCGCCCCACAGCTTCCAGCTGCGCAGCCTGGTCTCCCGGCCCTCGCCGTAGACGGTGCGCAGGCCGGCCAGCCAGGGGATGTAGTCGAGGTCGAAGAGGTTCAGCCGGGAGGCGAAGCCGGCGGCCCGGTCGCGGGCGGTGACCTGTGCGGGCTTGCGCAGCAGCCAGGCACGGGTCTGCAGGTCGGCCTGGCGGACGACGGCGCGGGCGACCTGGGTGCGCTCGGTGTGGTAGCTGTCGAGCAGGGCGGCGCCGGCCTCGCCGCGCCAGACCAGGGCGAGCTTCCAGGCGAGGTTCTGGGCGTCGGTGACACCGGTGTTGAGGCCCTGGCCGCCGGCCGGGCTGTGGATGTGGGCGGCGTCGCCGACCAGGAAAACCCGGCCCTCGCGGTAGCGCTCGACGTGCCGGGCGTGCACCGCGAAGGTGCTGGTCCAGGCGGAGTCGCGCAGGGTGAGGCCGCCCGGTCCGCGCTCGTCCACGACCTGCTGCATCAGCTCCAGGGTGGCGTCCTCGGGGGCGAGGCCGGGCGGGAGCGAGGTGAAGACCCGGGAGCGGCCGCCGGGCAGGCCGATGATGACCAGCACGCCGCGCGAGGAGCAGAAGTAGTGGGCGGCGTCGTGCTTGAGCGGGCCGTCGACGTAGGCGTCGACCAGCATGAAGGTGTTGGGGTAGGTGAGGCCGTCGAAGCTGAGGCCGAGCAGTTCGCGGACGGTGCTGCCGGCGCCGTCGCAGCCGAGGACGTACGCGTACTCGGCGCGCCGCTCGGTGCCGTCGGCCTCGCGCAGGACGGCGACCACGTGGTCGGGGTGCTGCTCCAGGGCGGTGAGGGCGGTGCCGCGCTCGACGCGGCCGCCGAGGCGGGTGACGGCGTCGCCGAGGAGGTCCTCGATCTCGGGCTGGGGGAGGATCACCGGCTGGGCGCGACCGGTCAGGTCGAGCGTGGCGATCTCGCGGCCCTCGGAGTAGTAGTGGAAGGCGTCGACGGGCAGGCTGCGGGCGGCGGTGTCGGCCGGGTCGGCGAGGTGGCGCAGCACCTCCAGGGTGCGCGGCCAGACCAGCAGGGCCTTGGTGAGTGCGGAGGGTGCGGGGGCTCGGTCGACGAGCTCGATGTCGATACCGCGGCGCAGCAGTTCGGCCGCGGAGGTGAGTCCGACCGGGCCGGCGCCGACGATCAGTACGGGCCGTCTGCCGGTGGGGCGGGGAGCGGTGGGGTCGGCGCTGCTGGTCACGTCTCTTCTCTCGTACGGGTCTCGGGCGGATACGCGCCGGTTTCCGGCCGGGGGCCGGTGCGGGTTCCGGGGTCGGGTGGGCGGCGCCGGTGTTACGGGCGGTGCCAGCGCAGCAGGCTGCTGCCGATCGACATGCCGCCGCCGAAGCCGGAGAGCAGCACCAGTTCGCCGTCGCCCAGTGCGCCGGCGCGGTTGGCGGCGTCGAGGGTGATCGGGATGGACGCCGCCCCGGTGTTGCCGTACTCGGCGACGGTGAGATGGGTGCGGGCGCGCTCCAGGCCGAGCGAGGGGAGGATGTCCTCCAGCATCCGGCCGTTGGCCTGGTGCGGCACGAAGTGGTCGACCTCGGCACCGGTCCGGTCCGCCTCGCGGAGCAGTTCCTTGACGGAGAGCGGGAGTCGGTCGGTGACGAACTCGCGGACCTCGCGGCCGTCCATCGAGAACCAGTGGGCGCCCTCGGCCAGGGTCTCGGCGGAGGCGGGGCGGCGGCTGCCGCCGGCCGCGACCCGAATGGTGCGGTGGTGGCGGCCGTAGGTCTCCAGCCGGGAGGCCTGGATGCCGTAGCCGTCCGGTACGGGGCCGAGGACGACGGCGCCGGCGCCGTCGCCGAACAGGACGGCGGTGCGGCGGTCGGCGGGGTCGATGATCCGGGAGTAGACGTCGGCGCCGATCACCAGGGCGTGGCCGCCGCCGGCGATCAGGCGGTGCGCGGTGTGCAGGGCGAAGGCGAAGCCGCTGCAGACCGAGTTGAGGTCGAAGGCGGCGGCCTGCTCGGCGCCGATCAGGTCCTGCACGATGGCGGCCGTGGCGGGCTGCGGGTGGTCGGGCGTGGAGGTGGCCACCAGGATGTGGTCGAGCTGGCCGGGGCGGATCCCGGCGTCTTCGAGGGCGGCCCGGGCGGCGTGGGCGGCGAGGTCGGAGGTGGCCTCGCCCTCGGCGGCGTAACGCCGTTCGCCGATGCCGGTCTTGCGGTGGATCCACTCGGCGGTCACGCCGGCTCGGGAGCCGACCAGGGTGTTGTCGACGGCGGTCGCGGGCAGGTGTGCCCCGGTGCCGAGGATGCCGATGGACGACGCGTGCTCCTGCGCTGTCTGCATGATCGATACAGTATCAGAGGTCTGACTTAGGTCAATGATTTAGCTAGTATCGCAATGTTAATGAGTAGGTGAGTTCTTGGTTATGTCCGGATCATGAGATGTCCGGCGGTCGGCGTACGGCGCCGGACCGGTGCCCCGCGCCCGGGTCCGGACATGGGAAAGGCCGCCCCCTCGGCGCCCCGGGTGGTGATCGGGCGTCCAGGGGGCGGCCTTCCGCCCGGTCTCGTACTGGTGTCGCGCTGGTCAGTCGGTCTTGCGCAGCGCCGCCGCCGAGCGTTCCAGCAGCTCGCGCAGCTGGGCCTGCTCGGTGTCGTCGAAGGCGTCGGTGAGCCGCTGCTCGACGCCGCGGGCCAGTGTGTCGGCCTTCTTCGCCAGTGCGCGGCCGGTCCGGGTGAGCTTGGCCACGAGGACCTTCTGGTGCACGCTTGAGGTCTCACGAGTGATGAGGCCCTTGTTCTCCAGGTTGGTCAGGATCGTCGTCATGGTCTGCGGCGTGACCATGCACTCCCGGGCCAGCTGGGCCCCGGACATCCCGGACGACTGCTGGAGCACGAGGAGGGTCACGTACTGCGGCACCGTCAGGTCGACGGTGCGCAGCGCCCGCGTCTTCTCGCCGATCAGCGCCTGTTCCGCGCGCTTGATGGCATGGCCCAAGCGGTCGTGGAAGTCGAGCGGTGCCGAGGCCGGCTGGTTGGAACTGTTTTCGGTCACAGTGATCGCATCCCTGACTACCCCCCTCTGTGGATTATTCGGACTTTAAGGTACATCAGTGGGCTGATCAGTCGCTACGCACGAACTGATTCGAGCCAGCCCGATCGGCGTCCGGGGCGGTTACCGCCGCCACGGCGCGCCGCAGCAGCGAGCGGAACACCACCACCTCCTCCGCGAGGAACGAGCTGACCAACCGCTGCTCGGCGGTCTCCTCGGCCGCCTCGCCCTGTACGGCGAGTGCCCGCCCCTGCTCGGTCAGTCGCGCGGTGAAGACGTGCGAGTGGACCGAGGAGACCTGGCGCCGGACCAGCCCGCGCGCCTCCAGTGACGCCAGCCGGGTGGCCATGGTCTGCGGCGTGACCAGGCAGTGCCGGGCCAGCTGCGCACCGGAGGCGTCGGGGTGTTCGGCGAGGACGCGCAGGGTGAGGTACTGCGGCACGGTGAGGCCGACCGAGCGCAGTGCCCGGCCGCGCGCGGACATCATGGTCTGCTCGCACTGCTTGAGGAGGTGTCCCAGCCTGGTGGAGGGGACGTCCTGGTCGGTGGGAGCCACGGGGGCCTCCTCGGTGGTCGGAACCTGAGCTGCTACTCAGAACCTTAATACTTCGTAGAGCCCTGAGTTACAACTCGGAAAACGAACTCGTCTGCGGGACAAGTCAGTAGCGGGTTCCCACCGGAGCCGGGAGAGAGTCCAATTCGGCCAGATCGGCGATACTCAGCCGGACCTCGGCGGCCGCGGCGTTCTGCTCGATGTGGATCCGGCGGGTGCTGCCGGGGATCGGCACGACGTGCTCGCCCTGGGCCAGCGTCCAGGCCAGCGCGACCTGGGCGGGGGTGGCGGAGTGCCGCGCGGCGATCTCCTTGATGCCGTCCGCGATCCGCAGGTTCTGGGCCCGGGCCTCCTCCTGGAAGCGCGGCAGCCGGGCCCGGAAGTCGTCCTGGTCAGGCGCGTTGTCGCCGTCGAAGCGGCCGGCCAGGAAGCCGCGGCCGAGCGGGGAGAACGGCACGAAGGCGGCGCCGTGGGCCTCGCACCAGGGCAGCACCTCGGCCAGCGGGTCGCGGCTCCACACCGACAGTTCGGACTGGACGGCGCCGACCGGGGCGATCGCGTACGCCTCGTCCAGCTGGGTGGCGGAGACCTCGGAGAGGCCCAACTGCACGATCTTTCCGGCCTGCTGGAGTTCGGCCAGGGCGCCCCAGCTCTCCGCGAGCGGGACCCTCGGGTCGACCCGGTGCAGGTAGTAGAGGTCGATCCGGTCGGTGCCCAGGCGCCGCAGCGAGCCCTCCACCGCGGCGCGCAGGTGCTCGGGGCGGCCGTCGGCGGCCACCTGCACCGAGCCGAGGCGGGACTCGGGGCCGGCCTTCAGGCCGCCCTTGGTGGCGAGCACCACGCGCTCGCGCAGGCCGCCCCGGAGCGCCTCGCCGAGCAACTCCTCGTTGGTGAAGGGGCCGTAGAGGTCGGCGGTGTCGAGCAGGGTGATGCCGAGGTCGACGGCGTGCCGGATGGCGCCGATCGACTCCTGGGGGCTCTGCAGCTGGGAGGTGTACACCCAGTTCATCCCCATGCAGCCCAGGCCGATCGGGCCGACGGCTGGGCCCGCGGTGCCCAGGGTGCGCTGCTGTGCCATGGAAGGTCTCTCTCTCGTGGTTGGTGCGGTTCGGGGGGTGGAGCCGTGGGGGAGGAACGTGGGGGAAGTGAGGTGGCGGTGCGTCAGTAGCGCGAGCCGACCGGGGCCGGGGCGGAGTCCAGTTCGGTGAGGTCGGCGTCGGAGAGCAGCAGGTCGGCCGCGCCGGCGTTCTCGGTGAGGTGGCCGAGGCGCTTGGTGCCGGGGATCGGGACGACCTGCTCGCCCTGGGCGAGGGTCCAGGCCAGCGCGACCTGCCCGGGGGTGGCGCCGTGCCGCTCGGCGACCCGCCGCAGGGTCTCGACGATGGCGAGGTTGGCGGCGAAGGCCTCCCGGGCGAAGCGCGGGTTGGCGGTGCGGTAGTCGTCCGGGGCGAAGGCGTCCGGGCTGGTGTAGCCGCCGGTGAGGAAGCCGCGGCCGAGCGGGGAGTACGGGACGAAGGCGGCGCCGTTGGCCGAGCACCAGGGCAGGACGTCGTCGAGCACCTCCCGGCTCCACAGCGACAGTTCGGTCTGCACGGCGGCCACCGGGTGGACGGCCCGGGCGGTGTTCAGCTCGTCCACGCCGACCTCCGACAGGCCGATGCCGCGGACCAGCCCGGCCTCGACCAGCTCGGCCATCGCGCCCCAGGACTCCGCCAGCGGGACGTCAGGGTCCACCCGGTGCAGGTAGTACAGGTCGACGTGGTCGGTGCCGAGGCGCTTGAGCGAGGCGCGGATCGAGGCGTGGATGTGCTCGGGGCGGCCGTTGCGGTACATCGGCCGGTCCGGCTCCTGGACGAGCCCGACCTTGGTGGCCAGCACGGCGCGCTCGCGGCGGTCGGCCAGGGCGCGGCCGAGGAGCTCCTCGTTGGTGTGGGGGCCGTAGACGTCGGCGGTGTCGATCAGGGTCATGCCCTCGTCGAGGGCGCGGTGGACGACCCCGACGGAGGCGGTCTCGTCGTAGCCGCCGGTGGTGTAGAAGGCGGTCATTCCCATGCAGCCGAGGCCGATGGCCCCGACGCTGAGGCCGGTGGGGCCGAGTTGACGGCTGTGCACGATCTTTCCCTTTCGAGGGTGCAGGAGGGTACCCGGGGGCCGGGGCGAGGGGGTTCAGCCGGAGCGGTCCGGGCGGGGCGGCGGGTTCACCGCGCCCCTCCCGGACCGGTCGCTCGACTGATCCGCGCGTCGGGGCGTCAGTGCCCGGCGCCGACGGGCTCGGGGGTCTCCTCGGGCTCCGCGGCGATCACCGCGGCGGGGGCGGCGGCCTTGCGGTCCCGGAGCATCACGGCGATCAGCGGGGCGCTGAGCGCGGCCACGCCGGCCAGGATCCAGAGCACGGTGCGCAGCGCGTCGGTGTAGCCGTCGGCGAGGAAGGTGTGGAAGGCCTGGCGGCCGGCCTCGGCGACACCGGACTCCGGGTCGGCCAGGTTGCCCTGGGCGACCTTGGCGGCGAGCCCGTCCGGGTTGCCGGTGAAGCCGCTGCCGTAGGAGTCGAGGTTCTCGGAGAGGTTGGAGCTGACCAGGCTGACCAGGACGGAGCCCATGCCGGCGATGGCGATGGCCTCACTGGCCAGGCGCATGGTGTTGAACATGCCCGCGGCCATACCGGCGCGCTCCGGCGGGACGGAACCGATCGCGGCGCCGTCCAGCAGGCCGAAGGAGATGCCGACGCCGGTGCCGATGATCAGGAACGGGCCGATCAGGCCGGCCACGCCGACGCCCGGGTGGATGGTGGTGAGCCAGGCGGCGCCGCCGGCGACCAGCAGCAGGCTGACGGCCAGCAGGTTGCGGACCGAGATCTTGCGGGAGAGGTGCCCGGCGATGATCGGGAAGACCAGCACGGGGGCGGTGAGCAGCAGCATCACGGCGCCGGCCTCGGAGCTGGTGAAGCGGTTGGCGCCCATGAAGTAGGAGGGCAGGAAGACCAGCAGGCAGACGAAGCCGAAGGCGAGCGCGACCGGCACGAAGCAGATCGCCACGAAGCGGCCCTGGGTGAACAGGGTCATGTCGAACATCGGGCGCTCCTGGCGCAGTTCGACCAGGACGAAGAGGGCGAGCAGCAGCACGAAGCCGGCCAGCAGGCCGAGCACGACGGGGCTGGCCCAGCCTTGCTGGGGGCCTTCGACCATGGCGAGGGTGACCAGCGCGAGGCTGGTGGTGAAGGTGACGGTGCCGCCCCAGTCGACGCCGCGGGCGCCCGGGTCACGGGACTCGGCGATGCGCGGCAGGGCCAGCAGCAGCGCGAGGTCGATCGCGGCGTGCAGCAGGAAGACCGAGCGCCAGCCGAAGGAGGAGACCAGCAGGCCGGAGGTGGAGGGGCCGAGTGCGAGGCCGACTCCGAAGGAGGAGCCGAGGACGCCGAAGGCCTTGGCCTGCGCGGGGCCGGAGAAGGTGGTGGCGAGCACGGCGCTTCCGGCGGTGAGCACCGCGGCGGCGGCCGCACCGGCCAGCAGGCGGGCTCCGTCCAGCAGGTAGATGTTGTTGCTGACGCCGCTGACCAGGGAGCACAGGCCGAAGAGCGTGATGCCGATGCCCAGCATCCGGCGGCGGCCGACCAGGTCGGCGATGGCGCCGCAGGCGAGCATGAAGCTGGCGAAGGTCAGGTTGTAGCCGTTGACCACCCACTGGAGCGGTCCGAGGCCCGCGCCCAGGTCGGTGGCGATCTTCGGCAGGGCCACCGAGGCGCCGGTGAGCGAGGCGGGGAGCAGCCCGCCGGCGATGCACACCGCGGCGAGCGTGGTGCGTGGGTAGCTCTTCATGGGTCGATGACTCCGATGTCGATGATGTCGATGAGTTCGATTGGGAGCAAGCACCCTGTTTGATATCAGGGTTCTTACTTACGGCAGGGGACGCTATAGGTTCGGCGCGGCGGGAGTCAAGGCGGTCCGGAACCGGTGTTCTGGATACTTGGGAAACTCTTGATGTGAAACAGGGTCGTAAGCTGAGTACGGATACTGATACTGTCCTGACGTCTGGCCTCCCGTCAGGAAGGCGGGAGGGGACTGTCATCCGGGCCTGTTTGCCTGGTCAGAGACGCGCGCCAAGCGCACTTCACGTGTATGGGGGCATTGCCATGACGCATCGGACCGAGGTTCTGTACCTGGTGGGCGACCGTTTCGGGGCGCTGGCCGCGAACGACGGGGTGGCCACCGCCGGCGGGTTCGTCAAGGAGCTGCAGGCGGGGCGCTACAGTGACCCCGAGCTGCGTCTGACGCTCATCAACGGTCAGGGCATGAGCTCCTACGAGTGGGACTGGGTGGCCCGTGAGATCGCCCGTTACGGCGCCGCCGACCGCATCTCGGTGCCGGAGCTGCTGCCGAACCTGGCCTACCGGGACGAGGCGCACAAGCACCGCGAGCAGAACGTCCTGATCGCCGGGCTCCGCCAGATCGACGCGCTGCGCTATCAGGCGGACCTGAGACTGGACAACGACAACGAGCTGCTCCTGGACCACACCACCGGGCAGCACATCCAGGGCATGATCATCATCGAGGCGGCCCGGCAGATGTTCCTGGCAGTCACCGAGCGTTTCTACGCCTCGGCCTGGCCGGAGCGGCAGTACTACTACGTGATCAAGAGCTTCGACACGGACTTCGAGAACTTCCTGTTCCCGCTGGACGCCACCGTCGACTACGAGATCCTCAAGGCCGGCATCGACAACCCGGAGCGGCTGTCCTTCGGCGTCGAGATCTCCGTCAACCAGGGCGGCTCCCGCGCCTCGCTGTCCCGGGTCGAGTTCACCGCCTTCGAGAGCGACCTGATCTCGCAGAAGGAGGGCAAGCGCGCGGCCCGCACGGTCGAGCAGGTCCGCCTCGCCCGTACCGGGCAGGAGCGGGACGACGAGCTGACCGGCGTCGGCTCGGTCTGACCGTGCCGACCGCCCCCGGACGCCATGACGAACACCAGGAGCACCCAGTGACCCTCCCGACCGGCCCCGCGGCCTTCTTCGACGTCGACGAGACCCTGATCAACGTCAAGAGCATGTTCGACTTCCTGGCCTTCCGGTACCAGGTCGAGGGCAGGCCGGAGTCCGACTACGCGCGGGACCACGGCGCCCTGCGCCGGCTCGCGGAGCAGGGCGTGCCGCGCGAGGAGGTGAACCGGGCGTACTACCGGCTGTTCGCCGGCGTCCGGGAGGCCGAACTCGCCGAGCAGGGCGAGCAGTGGTTCCGGCGGCGGGCCGAGGCGGGGGAGTTCTTCCACGCCCCCGCCCTGGCCGCCTTCCGGCGCCACACCGAGCAGGGCCACCACACCGTCCTGGTCTCCGGGTCCTTCCCCGGCTGCCTGGACCCGATCGCCCGCCACGTCTCGGCCGACACCGTCCTGTGCAGCCGCCCGCTGGTGGCCGACGGGATCCTCACCGGTGAACTGGAGCGGCCGATGATCGGCGCGGCCAAGGCCGTCGCCGCCCGCGAGCTCCTCGACCGGGCGGGCTTCGACCCGGAGGAGTGCCACGCCTACGGCGACCACTCCTCCGACCTCGACCTGCTCCGACTCGTCGGCCACCCCACGGTGGTGGGCGACGACCCGGTGCTGGCCGAACACGCCGAGCGCGACGGCTGGGCCCGGCTGCCCGGCCACGGCGCGTCGCAGCACTGACCGACCGACCATCCCACCCTCGCGCCCGCCCGGGTTCCCCCGGCCCGGGCGGGCGCGCCCCGACCGACCGGACCGCTGATCGGCGGCTCGACGCGCCCGGAACCGGCGCGAAGCAGCTCGAAGCGGCCGAAGCGGTCCACCGAAGTACCCCGAAGTCCGCCGCAGTACCCCGAAGTACCCGGCGGCATCCAGCAGTTCACCCAGCTACGCAGCAGCACAGCAGCCAGGAGGCTTTCCATGCGCGCCATCCGTTTCGACAGCTACGGCGGCCCCGAGGTCCTGACCCTCGTCGACGTCGAGGTCCCCGAGCCCGGCGCGGGTGAGGTCTCGATCGACGTCGAGTACGCGGGCGTCAACTTCGCCGAGGTGATGTTCCGTCGCGGCCAGTTCCAGCCCGGCACCCCGCACGTCCCCGGCCTGGAGGTCACCGGCACCGTCCGCGCCGTCGGCGAGGGCGTGACCAACCTGCGCCCCGGCCAGCGGGTCGCCGCGCTCACCCTGGCCGGCGGCGGCTACGCCGAGGTCGCGGTGGCCCGCGAGCGGCTGACCGTCGCGCTCGACGGCGAGCTGGACGCCATCCCCGCGCCCGTCGCCGCCGCCTTCCCCTGCAACCTGCCGGTCTCCTGGGCGATCCTGCACGACGTGGCCCGGGTCCGCGAGGGCGAGAGCGTCCTGGTGCTGGCCGGCGCCGGCGGCGTCGGCAGCGGCGCCGCGCAGATCGCCCGCAACCTCGGCGCCGGCGCCGTCCACGGCGCGGTGAGCAGCGCCGGGAAGGCCGCGTTCGCCAAGGAGAAGTTCGGCTACGACGAGGTGCTCACCTACGACGAGCTGGAGCAGCGCATCCCCGAGCTGACCGGCGGCCGCGGCGTCGACATCCTGCTGGACTCGATCGGCGGACCGGTCCGGGCCAAGGCCCTGGACCTGCTGGCCCCGCTCGGCCGCCACGTCGTCTACGGCAACGCCTCGCAGCAGGACCACACCTACGAGGCCAACCAGATGTGGTACACCGCCAAGACCGTGGCCGGCTACAACATCGGCGGCCTCGCCGACCAGCAGCCGGACCTGGTCCACGGCCACCTGGTGGAGGCCGCCCGCCAGCTCGCCACCGGCGCCGTCCGGATCGAGACCACCGAACTCGCCCTTGAGGACGCCGTGAAGGCCCACGAGATCCTGGAGCGCCGCGACTCGACCGGCAAGTTCGTCCTGCGCGTCAAGGCCTGACGCCCGGCACCCCACGCCCGGTGCCCGGTCCCCTCGACATCCGAGGGGGCCGGGCACCGTCGCGTTTCCCGCCCGGACGGGCCCTGGCGCAAC
The DNA here is from genome assembly GCF_042734825.1 of Kitasatospora sp. NPDC059648. Taxonomy (NCBI): domain Bacteria; kingdom Bacillati; phylum Actinomycetota; class Actinomycetes; order Kitasatosporales; family Streptomycetaceae; genus Kitasatospora; species Kitasatospora sp. NPDC059648. Next base: position 49,888 of record NZ_JBHWDU010000010.1, read on the forward strand.
CCCCTACTGGAGTCCTTCTGATCGCCTTTCGATGCTCCGGCGCCGATCGGGTCGCGTGGAAGGTGGTTGGAAAGCGCACCGGACTGGACTGTTCCCAGCCGGGGCCGCCCGGCGGGACGACCGGGGAACCACACCCGGAAGCACATGGGGGAGAGCGCAATGACGAAGACCCGGATCCTGACCCGCGCCCTGCTCGGCCTGGCCGCCGGCGCGATGGCGGTCCTGGCCGTCGCCGGTACGGCCGGCCAGTCGGACGACGACACCCACTGGGGCCTGGCGAGGGCGACGGACGACACCCACTGGGGTCTGACGGCGCTGCCCTCCGACGACACCCACTGGGGCGTGACCCGGGAGACGTCCGCACCCGGCGCATGAGCGACCCGGCGAATCGGCACGATCGGCAACCGACAGGGAGGGAAAGGTCATGGGCGGGACACGACGGATGATGAAGCTGGGGGCGTTCATGCTCGTCCCCGGGTACCACGTCGCCTCCTGGCGGCACCCGACGGCGCGCGCGGACGGCGGTCTGGACTTCAGCCACTACCGGGACCTGGTGCGCACCGCCGAGCGGGCCAAGTTCGACATGTTCTTCGTCGCGGACGGCGTCGGCATCCGCACGCCGTACCAGGACGCGGACGAACTCAGCCGCTGGGGCCGGTTCCTGCAGTTCGACCCGATCACCCTGCTGTCCGCCCTGTCGGTGTCCACCGAGCGGATCGGGCTGGCCGCGACCGCCTCCACCACCTACAACGAGCCGTTCCACCTGGCCCGCAAGTTCGCCTCGATCGACCACCTGAGCGCCGGGCGGGCGGCCTGGAACATCGTCACCTCGGTGACCGACGCCGAGGCCCGCAACTTCAACCGGGAAGCCCAGCCGGACCACGCGGTCCGCTACCACCGGGCGCGCGAGTTCATGGAGGTGGTCACCGGCCTGTGGGACAGCTGGGAGGACGACGCCTTCCTGTACGACAAGGACGGCGGGCGCTTCTTCCAGCCCGAGAAGCTGCACGTCCTCGGTCACAAGGGCGAGCACTTCTCGGTCGCCGGACCGCTCAACGTCGCCCGCCCGCCGCAGGGTTACCCGGTGCTGGTGCAGGCCGGCGCCTCCGCCGACGGCCAGGACTTCGCGGCCCGGTGGGCCGAGGTGATCTTCACCGCCAGCCAGACGCTGGAGGAGGGCCGGGCCTTCTACCGGGCGATGGGCGAGCAGGTCCGCGGCCACGGCCGCGACCCGGAGCAGGTGAAGATCATGCCGGGGCTGTTCCCGGTGGTCGGTCGCACCCGCGCCGAGGCCGAGGACAAGTACGCCGTGCTGCAGGAACTCGTCGACCCGGTGGTCGGGTTCGGCCTGCTCACCCAGCTGCTCGGCGACGTCGACGTCTCCGGCTGCCCGGTGGACGGACCGCTGCCCGAACTGCCCGAGACCCAGGGCAGCACCAGCCGGCAGCGGCTGGTCTACGACAAGGCCCGGCGCGAGGGGCTGACCATCAAGCAGCTCTACCAGTCCGTCTCCGGCGGCCGCGGCCACCGGGTGCTGATCGGCACCCCGCAGGAGATCGCGGACGCGATGGAGGAGTGGTTCACCGGCGGGGCGGCCGACGGCTACAACGTCATGCCGCCGGTGCTGCCCGACGGCCTGACGGACTTCGCCGACCTCGTCGTCCCCGAGCTCCAGCGCCGGGGCCTGTTCCGCACCGAGTACGAGGGCACGACACTGCGCGACCACCTCGGGCTGGACCGCCCCGCCCACGGCGCGGCCCGCAACTGACGTACCGGAGCTCCCTGAACGACGTCCGCCATCCGATAAGCGAGGAGCACCCGAGCATGCCGTCACTGGCGCGAGACCTCAGAGAGATTCCCCCCTCCCCCCTGGTCCGGGTGGAGGAACTGCTCAGCCGCAGCGGCGACCTGGCCCCGATCGGCCTGCACCAGGGCAAGACGGTCTTCGAGCCGTGCGCCCGCCCCCGGCCGTGGAGCCCCGCGGAGTTCGCCACCGCCTCCCACCAGCACGCCCCGCCCGGCGGCGTCCGGCAGCTGCGCGAGGCCTTCGCCGAGCACCTGTCCGCCCGCCGCGGCAGCCCGGTCGAGCCGGCCCAGGTGCTGGTCTCCAACGGCGGCACGCACGCCGTCTCGGTCGTCCTGCACGCGATCCTCGACCGGGGCGACGAGGTGCTGGTGCTGTCCCCGCAGTGGCTGTTCGCCACCGGCCTGGTGTGGGCGGCCGGCGGGGTGCCGCGCGAAGTGCCGGTCTTCCTGGAGCTCAGCGCCGACCCGGGCTTCGACTTCCTCGCGGTGATCGAGCGGGCGGTGACCGGCCGCACCCGCGCGATCTACTTCAACAACCCCAACAACCCGACCGGCTACCGGCTGACCGACGCCCAGCTGGAGGCGCTCACCGCGCTGGCCGAGCGGCACGACCTGTGGCTGATCGCCGACAACGCCTACGAGAACTACGACTTCACCCGGGCCGGCTTCACCGACCCGGCGACCGTCGGGCGGGCCGCCGAGCGCACCTTCTCGGTGTACAGCTGCAGCAAGACCTACGCGATGCCCGGCGCCCGGGTGGGCTTCCTGGTCTCGCCGCCCGGCCTGGCCGAGCCGCTGACCAAGTGGTCCCTGCACTCGCTCTACTCGGTCTCCAGCGCCGCCCAGTTCGCCGCGTACGAGGCGCTGCGCACCCCGGCCGAGGAACTGGCCCGGCGCCGCGACCGGGCCGCCGCGGCCTGGTGGCTCGCCGACTCCAAGCTGGAGGTCCCGCACACCAAGGTCTCCGGCGGTCTGTACACCTTCCTGGACCTGGCCGGGTACGGCGACGGCGAGCGGTTCGTCCGCCGCTGCGCCGAGCTGGGCGTGGGACTGGCCCCCGGCCGGGTGTTCGGCGCCCACTGCGCCGACTGGGCCCGGCTCTGCTTCACCGCCGCCCAGCCGCAGCTGGTGGCGGAGGCGATCGACCGCATCAACAAGATCTACGGGGAGGGCATCGATGAGCACTGAGACGGCGGTCCTGGATCATTCCGGCATCGCTCCGTTCCTGCGCCGCTACTCCGCTCCGGCGCGCGTCGGCCTCAAGGTCAACGCCTACCGGGGCTACGAGGTGGAGGGCCTCGCCGGGGCACTGGAGACGCCCGAGCTGGTCGACTGCCCGCTGGAGTGCGTGATGGTCGGCGACTCCTACTTCATGACCCACCTGGGCCGGTCGAGCACCGTGCTGGCGGACGACGCCGAGCGCGAGTGGGCGCTGGCCACGCTGGTCGGGCTGGTGGCGGAGGTGCGCAAGGCGCTCGACTCCTCCTTCCCCGCGACCCGCCGGCCCTTCCTGCTGGCCGACCTGCCGGACGGCGCGACCGCGAGCCCCGCGGCCGCCCTCGCCGCCGGCGAGCGGTTCCGGGCGGCCGGCGCCGACGCGGTGAAGGTCGAGCTGGCCGGCGACGGCGACCTGGACTGCCTGGAGGCGCTCGCACTGACCGGCGGCACCACCCTCGGCCACCTCGGCTACACCCCGCAGCGCGGCGAGCTGAGCCGGCACGGCGACAGCGTCGAGGGCGCCGAGCGGATGTTCGCCCAGGCCCGGCGGGTGCGGGACGCGGGCGCGGCCGGCCTGATCGTCGAGATGGTCAGCGAGCCCGTCAACCAGGCGCTGAGCCGTCCGGACCGGGACGGGATCCCGCTGTACTCGGTGTTCAGCGGCCGGGCCGAGTGGGGCGGGCAGAGCCTCAACATCTGGGACGCGGTGGTCCGCCCGGCCCGCGGCGGCCGGTTCTTCCCGCCGACCGCGGTGATCGAGGCCGCCGACGCGCCCGCCGCCTACACCCCGGAGCTGATCGCGGACCGGATGCGGGAGCTGATCGGGCTCACCCTGGACGGCCGCTTCCCGCTCTCGCCGCGCACCGCCCTGACCCCCGAGGAGACCGCCCGGATCTCCGCGACCGAGCCCTGGAGCGCCCGATGACCACGACCACCCCCGCCGGTACGGCGGTGTTCGACCAGCTGGAGTCCGAGATCCGCACCTACTGCCGGCGCTTCCCGGCGGTGTTCACCCGGGCGAGCGGGCACCGGATGTGGGACGAGGACGGCCGCGAGTACCTGGACTTCCTCTCCGGCGCCGGCGCGCTGAACTACGGTCACAACCCGGCCGCCGCCCGTCAGGCGCTGGTCGACTACCTGCTCGCCGACGGCCCGGTGCACGGCCTGGACCTGCACACCGGCGCCAAGCGCCGCTTCCTGGAGCGCTTCCAGGAGGTCGTCCTGGCCCCGCGCGGCCTGTCGTACCGGGTGCAGTTCACCGGCCCGACCGGCACCAACGCGATCGAGTCCGCCTTCAAGACGGTCCGCAGGGCCACCGGGCGCACCGGCATCATCGCCTTCACCGGCGGCTTCCACGGCCTCTCGCTGGGCGCCCTCGCCGCCTCGGCCACCGCGTTCAAGCGCGGCGCGGCGGGCGTCCCGCTGGGCAACGTGGTGCGGATGCCGTACGAGGGCTTCGCGGGCGAGGGCGTCGACACCATCGACTACCTGACCCGGATGCTGGACGACCCGGGCAGCGGCATCGACAGGCCCGCGGCCTTCGTGGTGGAGACCGTGCAGGGCGAGGGCGGCCTGAACACCGCGAGCCCGGAGTGGCTGCGCCGGCTGGCGCAGCTGGCCCGGGAGCGCGACATCCTGCTGATCGTCGACGACATCCAGGCCGGCTGCGGCCGCACCGGCACCTTCTTCAGCTTCGAGGAGTCCGGGATCACCCCGGACCTGGTCTGCCTGTCCAAGTCGATCAGCGGGTACGGGCTGCCGATGGCGCTGGTGCTGGTCAAGCCGGAGCTGGACCAGCTCGGGCCGGGCGAGCACAGCGGCACCTTCCGCGGCAACAACCTGGCCTTCGTCACCGCGACCGCCTGCCTGGACCACTGGGCCGACCCGGCCTTCGCCGAGGGCCTGGCCGAGCGGGTCGAGGTGCTGGACGGCCTGCTGGCCGACCTCGCGCGCCGGTTCGCCGCGCTCGGCTGCACCCCGCGCGGCCGGGGCCTGATCCGCGGCCTCGGCTTCACCGACCCGGCCCTGGCCGACAAGGTGTCCCGCGCCGCGTTCGCGGCCGGACTGCTGGTGGAGACCACCGGTGCGAGCGGCCAGGTGCTCAAGATCATGCCGCCGATCGTGCTGGCCGAGGACCGGCTGGTGCACGGCATCACCCTGCTCGCCGACGTCATCGACGCGGTTTCCCGCAAGGAGGAGGACCGTTGACCGACCTGCTGCCCGACACCGACACCCCCGAGGCCACGGCCGAGGACGGGCACGAGCACGCGCACGGCATCGACGAGTCGGTACTGCGCCGGCTCGCCAACTCCTGGCCGCGCCGGGCCACCGTACGGACCGACCTGGACAAGGTCACCGATCCCGACCCGGACGAGTACGACGCCGCGCTGCCCGACTACCCCGAGCGGCTGCTCCCCTTCGCCGAGCACCCGCTGTGGCTGGCCGCCACCCCGGAGCAGCGGCAGACCGTGCAGACGCTGGCCTGGCTGGTCTACAACGAGCGGGTCATCGCGGCCGAGGAGTACGTCGCCAACCCGACCTTCGCGATGATCATGCACGGCGTCTTCCCCGGCGCCGACGGCGTGCACACCAAGCGGGCCGTGCAGCAGACCCACGTCGACGAGGTCTGGCACACCTACATGCACATGGTCGCCATGCAGCGCACCCGCGAGCTGCGAGAGGTGACCGTCGAGCCGGCCTACCCGCACACCGTCACCTACCGCCGGCTGCTGGAGGCCGAGGCCGAGGTGTCCGAGAAGTGGGAGCGCGACCTGCTCAAGCTGGTCTGGACGACCGTCTCGGAGATCAGCGTCAACGCCTACCTGGAGCTGCTCTCCCGGGACGAGACCGTGCAGCCGCTGCACGCCCTGGTGCCCCGGCTGCACGCCCGGGACGAGTCCGCCCACTCCTCCGTCATGGTCGAGGTCGCCAAGGGCCTCTACACCCACCTGAACCAGGAGCAGCAGCGGGCCTTCGTGAAGGCCCTGCCCGAGGCCCTCAACGCCTTCGTCGCCCAGGACTTCGCGGTCTGGCCCGGCATCCTGAAGCACGCCGGGTTCGAGAAGGCCGACGAGATCGTCGAGGACTGCCGGCGCGCCGCGGGCAACAACCTGCTGGTGCGCGACTTCTCCGGGATCCGCCGGATCGTGCGCGAGATGGAGCTGACCGACCTGGTCGACTTCGACTTCGGGGCGGAGTGATGCGGCGGCCGGTCGGTCTGCGGGAGCTCTCCGCCGAAGGGCGCCGACTGGCCCTGGCCGCGCTCGTCCAGTCCCTGGGCATCGGCCTGTTCACCGCCAGCTCGATCGCCTGGTTCACCCGGCACGTCGGGCTGAGCGCCAACCAGGTGGCGACCGGCCTGGCGGTGGCCGGCGCCGCCGCCCTGGCCGGCTCGCTGCTGGCCGGGGTGCTCGCCGACCGGCACGGCGCCCGGCAGGTGCTCGCCACCGTGTACGCCGGGCGCGGACTGTGCTTCCTCGCCTTCGCGTTCGTGACGGACCTCTGGCAGTACCTGCTGGTCACCCTGTTCTCGGTGGCCTTCGACCGGGCCGGGCCGCCGGTGCTCCAGGCACTGGTCGCGGCCGCGCTGCCGGAACAGCGCGACCGCAGCCGGCTGCTCGGCCTGGTCAACGTGGTGCGCAACATCGGCCTGGGGCTGGGCGCGATGGCCGGCGGGGTGACGCTCACCCTGGACACCGTCGAGGCCTACCGGATCACCATGGTGCTGATCACCGCGGCGTTCCTGGGCGGTGCCGTCCTGGTGCTGCGGGTGCCGGCCCCGGCCCGGCCGGCCGCCGTCGCGCACCGCCCCGGCGACGGCCCCCGGGCCCTGCCGGACCGGCACTACCTGGCCCTGACCGGCCTCAACTTCCTGCTCTCCTTCTTCGACGTGCTGCTGCTGGTCGCGATGCCGGTCTGGGTGCTGGACCACACCAGCGCGCCGCACGCGATGGTGTCGGTGCTGTACGCGCTCAACACCGTGCTGGTGGTGGTCGCCCAGCTGCCGGTGAGCCGGCTGGCCGACGAGGTGCGGCGCAGCAGCCGGATGCTGCTGTGGGGCGGGGCGGCGATGGCCGTCTGCAGCCTGTGCTTCGCGGCGGCGGGCGCGGTGCACGGCGGGGCGTCGATCGCGCTGCTGGTGCTGGCGATCGTGGCGCTGTCGGTGGGCGAGGTGGTCAGCACCTCGGCCACCTGGAACCTGTCGATCGTGCTCGCCCCGCCGCAGGCGCGCGGCCGCTACCTGGCGGTCTTCGGCCTCGGCCTGGCCGGGCAGCGGGTGCTCGGGCCGGTGGTGGTCACCGGGCTGCTGCTCGGCTCGGGCGCCGTCGGCTGGATCGGCGCGGCCGCGGTCTTCGTGCTGACCGGAGCGGCGGCCGAGCGGGTCGCGCTCGCCGGGCACGCCCGACTCCCATCCGGCGAAACCGAGTTGACGAGACCTTGAGTGATGACGACCTGATGGAAGCGAACGGAGGGACACCGACCATGCGGATCGGATTCGCCGGACTCGGGACCATGGGTGGCGGCATGTGCCGGCGCCTGGCCGAGGCCGGATTCGAGGTGGCGGTCTTCGACCTGGACACCGCCGCCGCCGGGCGGGCCGCCGAGCAGCCCGGTATCACCGCCGTCACCCGGCCCGAGGAGCTGGCCGCGCCCGTCGTGGTCACCATGCTGCCGGACGGCGCCGCCGTACGGGCGGTCGCCGAACGGCTGCTGCCGGCCATGGCGCCCGGCTCGGTGCTGGCCGACACCGGATCCAGCGACCCGGGCGACACCCGCGAACTGCGGGAACTGGCCGCCGGGTTCGGCGTGCACGTGGTGGACGCCCCGGTCTCCGGCAGCCCGGCCGCGGCCCGGGGCGGCGAGCTGACCCTGATGGCGGCCGGCGACCCCGGGCCGCTCGACCTGGCCGAGCCCGCGCTCACCGCCCTCGGCCGGGTGTACCGGGTCGGCCCGTCCGGCGCCGGCCACGCGCTGAAGGCGCTGAACAACCTGCTCTCCTCGATCAGCCTTGCCGCGACCGCCGAAGTCCTGCTCGCCGGGCGGGCGTTCGGCCTCGAACCGGCGGTGATGCTGGAGGTGGTCAACGCCTCGACCGGCCGCAACCACGCCTCCGAGACCAAGTTCCCGGCCCACGTGCTGACCGGTGGCTTCGACTCCGGCTTCGCGCTGCGCCTGATGCTCAAGGACCTGCGGATCGCCGACCGGCTGCTCGACGACGCGGGTGGCCGCTCCGACCTCGGCCGGGCCTGCCGGGCGATCTGGGAGCAGGCCCGGGCCGAGCTGTCGCAGGACGCCGACAACGTCGAGGTGGTCCGCTGGCTGGAGGCCGCGGCCGGACGGGAGCTGCGGGCATGACCGGGACCGAGGGGACGGTCGCCACCGAGGAGAGGGCCGGCACCGGGGGCAGGGCCGACAGCGACGCGGCGGCCGCGCCGCGGATCGCCGTCATCGGCGGCACCCCCGCCACCCTGCGCAAGGTGCGTGCGGCCGGCTTCGAGATCGTCTGGGTGTACGGCCCGCAAGAGCTCGACCCGGCCGGCCTCGCCCACGTGGCCGAGGCCCATCTGGTCGATTACCGGGAGCCCGCCGCCGTCGCCGAACTGCTGGCCACCGTCCACCGGTTGCGCCCGCTGGTCCGGGTGGTCTCGATCATCGAGGACGGCCTGGAGCCGGCCGCCGCCGCGACCACCCGGCTCGGCCTGCCGGGCAACGGGCTGGAACTCGTCCAGGTGCTCCAGGACAAGCTGGCCTTCCGCACGCTGCTCGCCGAGCGCGGCGTCGACGCCGTCGCGGCCCGGATCGGGCACACCGCCGCGGACATCCGGGCCTTCGTCGCCGAGCACGGCCCGGCGGTGATCAAGCCCCGCTACGGCTCCGGCAGCCTCGGGGTGCGGTTCGTCGAGGACCTCGCGGCCGCCGACGAGGCGGGCGCCTGGGCGGCCGGGTTCGGGCTGCACTCCTTCCTGATGGAGCAGTTCCTGTCGGGCACCGAGATCAGCGTGGAGACCTTCAGCTTCGCCGGCCGGCACGTGGTGCTCGCGTACACGGCCAAGGAGAAGCTCGCCTCCTTCGTCGAGGTTGGCCACACCCAGCCCGCCCCGCTGGAGGCGGACACCGCCCGCCGGGTCGAGGGGCTGGTCCGCTCGATGCTCGACGCGGTCGGCCTGACCGACGGGCCCGCGCACACCGAGGTGATCATCACCGAGCAGGGCCCCCGGCTGGTCGAGTCGCACAGCCGGCGCGGCGGCGACCGGATCACCGACCTGGTCCAGCAGGTGTACGGCATCGACACCGACGCGCTGGCCTTCCTCTGGTACGCCGGGCGCACCGGGCCGGTCGAACCGGGGGAGCCGGCCCGCGGCGCCTCGATCCGCTTCCTGACCGCCGAACCGGGCGTGGTCGACGCGGTCGAGGGCCTGGCCGAGGTGCTCGCCGACCCGGACGTGGTGGACGCCTCCGTCTCGGTCGGCCCCGGCGACACCGTGGTGCCCATCGCCTGGTCCTACGACCGCTGCGGACTGGTGCTGGCCCGCGGCCGGGACGGCCGTGAGGCGGCCGAGCGGGCGAGCGCACTGGCCGCCCGGATCGCGATCCGGACCTCGCCCGCCGAGACCGGTCCGCCGGTCCGCACCCTGGCCACCATCGCCGCCCGCCCGGACCGGCTGGTCGGCGCCGCCCCGGGCCCGGGCACCGAGCCGGTACCGGCGGCGTCCACGGGTGAGGCCGCCGGAGCCGCCGGATGAGCGTCGACGAGCAGGAGTTGCGCAGCGCGCTGCGCCCGCACGCGGCCGGGATCGCGGTGCTCACCGGGCCCGGGCCGGTCGGGGTGACGATCACCTCCTTCACCTCGGTCAGCGCCCGGCCCGCCCTGGTCTCCTTCGCCCTGGCCGAGACGTCCAGCACCTGGCCGCACGTCCGGGACAGCGAGTGGTTCGGCATCCAGCTCCTCGGCGCCCGCCAGCAGGAGCTGGCCCGGCTGTTCGCCACCCCGGGCGCCGACCGCTTCGGCCCGGACACCCGCTGGCACCCCGGACCGCACGGGGTCCCGCTGCTCGACGGCTGCCTGAGCTGGCTGGTCTGCGCCCGGCACGACGTCCGTACGGTGGGCGACCACCACCTGGTGGTCGCCGCCGTCGACGAGGTCCGGCAGGGCGAGCCGGGCGACAGCCTGGTCCATCTGCACGGCGTCATGCGGCCGGTGGCCCAGCCCGACCTGGTCCGGAGCTGACCCCCGCCCACCACCCGACTGGAGGAGCAATGGAGACGGAAGCACAGTCGCGGCAGCACCGCGCCGCCGGAGTGGCGGTCGCCGCCCGGCACGTCCTGGTGCTGGTGGACAGCGACCACGCCGACACCCCGTACGACGTCTGGGCGGCCGAGCTCGGCGTCCGGCTGACCCTGCTGGTGTCGGCCGAGAAGTACCCGCAGTACGCCCACCTGCCCGAGGCCCGGCCGATCGTCGGCTACCACGGGAGCAGCGAACTGGAGCGGGTGGCCATGGAGTTGGCGGGCGAGGGGTTCGCCGCGGTGATCGCCCGCGGCGAGCGGGACGTGCTGCGGGCCGCCCGGCTGCGCGAGCTGCTCGGCCTGCCCGGCCAGCACTGGGACAGCGCCCTGCCCTTCCGCGACAAGGTCCTGATGAAGACGGTTCTGCGTGAAAAGGGCCTGGAGGTACCGGAGTTCGCGCCGGTGCGGATCGCCCTCGACCTGTTCGGCTTCATCCGGGAGCACGGCTACCCGGTGGTGGTGAAGCCGGCCCTGGGCTCCGGCTCCAAGGGCACCTGCGTGCTGCGCGACGAGGCCGACCTCACCGCACTGCTCGCCGAGGGGCTCCCGGACCACGCCGAGGTGGAGCGCTTCGTCGACGGCCGGATGTACGTCGTCGACGGCCTGGTCGCCGAGGGCCGGCTGTCCGCCGTCTTCGTCTCCCACTACCTCAACGACTGCCTGACCTTCCACTCCGGCGGCTACCTCGGATCGGCCCAGCTCACCCGCGGCGAACCGATGGTGGACCGGCTGATCGAGTACGCCGAGACGGTGCTGGCGGCGCTGCCCACCCCCGAGTGCACCAACTTCCACCTGGAGGTCTTCCGCACTCCCGACGACCGCCTGGTGCTCTGCGAGGTGGCCAGCCGCACCGGCGGGGCCCGCACCACCGGTGCGATCCGCGCCTGCACCGGCTTCGACCTGGACCGGCGCTGGTTCGCCGCCCAGCTCGGCGAGCGGATCGCCCCGGGCGAGGAACTGCGCGGCGCGGCACCGGGGGCTTCCGGCGGCTGGGTGCTCTTCTACCCGGGCAGGGGCCGGCTGGCCGCGCTGCCGAAGGACCCGCCGTCCTTCGTGGTCGAGGAGCGGATCAAGGGCGTGATCGGCCACCGCTACCACGGCGGCGAGAAGTCCGGGGACTACCTCGGCGGCTATGTGATCATTGGCCGGGACGCGGACGAAATCGCGGCGAACGCCGAGGAGTTGGCCGCGTGGTACGCGGGCGGGATCAGCTGGGAGGACTAGTGGACAAGCGGTACATCGTGATCGGCGCCGGGGCCGTCGGCGGCGTGGTCGGCGCCCGGCTTCACCGGGCCGGGCACCGGGTGGTCCTGGTGGCGCGCGGCGACCACGGCACGGCCCTGCGCGAGCGCGGGCTCACCGTGCACGGCCCGGCCGGGGCGGAGACCGTCCCCGTCCCCGTGGCGGCCGGACCGCACGAGGTCGAGCTGCGCGAGGGCGACGTACTGCTGCTGGCCGTCAAGACCCAGGACACCGGGGCCGCGCTGGCCGACTGGGCCGAGCAGCCGGTCGGGCCGGACGGCGGCCGGGCCGGCGCCCGGCTGCCGCTGGTGTGCCTGCAGAACGGGGTGGAGAACGAGCGGCTGGCGCTGCGCCGCTTCCGCCGGGTGTACGGCGCCATGGTGGTGCTGCCGGCCGCCTTCCTCACCCCCGGCGAGGTGCGCACCTGGTGCGGGCCGCGCACCGGCGTGCTGGTCCTGGGCCGCTACCCGGAAGGCGCCGACGACACCGTCCGGGCGATCGCCGCGGACCTGACCGCGGCCGACTTCCGGGCGGTGGTCGCCGAGGACGTGCTGCGCTGGAAGTACGGCAAGCTGGTCAACAACCTGGCCAACGCCGTCGACGCGCTGTGCGGGCAGCGGCCCGGCGCGGAGTCCGGCGAACTCGCCGTCCGGGCCCGGGCCGAGGCCGTCGCGGTGCTGGAGCGCTCGGGCATCGCGTACGCGGCCCCCGCCGAGCTGGCCGAGCTGCGCCGCGGCGCGGTCGACGAACTGCCGCCCGGCGGCGGGGCGGGGCACGGCTCGACCTGGCAGAGCCTCAAGCGGGGGGTCCGGTCCGCCGAGGTCGACTACCTGAACGGGGAGATCGTGCTGCTCGGCCGCGGCTGCGGGGTGCCGACGCCGGTGAACGAGCTGTTCCAGGACCTGGTGAACCGCTGGGCCCGGGAGGGCCGCGAGCCCGGCAGCCTCGCCCCGGCGGAGCTGGCCGGACTGGTCGGCCAGGTGGACGCGTCGTAGGTCAACAGCCGTCCGGGTGCTCCCGGGACCGGCCGGTGCCGGCGAGCAGCTCCTCGGTGCGTTCCAGCCAGGGCTTCGAGCCGAGTTCGGCGAACAGCGTCCGGCAGGCCGTCAGGTGGCCGGCGGCCTCGGCGCGGTCGCCCCGATCGAGCGCGATGCCGGCCAGCGCGTAGCGCGAGCGGGCCTCCACGGCCCGCTCGCCGACCTGCTGGGACAGGTCCAGCGCGCGGGTCAGCGCGTCCACCGCGCCGTCGAGCCGGCCCTCCTGCTGCCGTACGGTGCCGAGGCCGTGCAGTGCGTACGCCTCGCCGATCCGGTCGCCGCCGGCCCGGACGATCCCCAGGACGTCCTGCAGCGCGTCCTCGGCCAGGTCGGTCCGGTCGGCCGACAGGTGCAGCTCGGCGAAGCGCTGGAGCACCTGGGCCTCCACGCGTACGCAGCTCTCCGCCCGGCAGATCACCAGGGCCTGCTCCAGCATGGTGCGGGCCCGCTCGGTGCTGCCCGCGCTCATCCACCAGCCGGCCAGGCTGCGCAGGATGTGGGCCTCGCCGATCCGGTCGCCGACCAGCCGCATCACGGCCAGCGCCTCGTCGTACTTCTCCCGCATCGCCAGGTCGTCGCCGCGCACCCCGTCGAGGAAGGCGTCGTTGCGCAGCACCAGCGCGCGGCCGTGGTCGTGCCCGGCCGCCTCGAACAGCTCCCGGGCGAGCGCGAAGTGCTCCTGGGCCTGCTCGTGCCGGGTCTGGAACATGTGCAGGGTGCCCAGCGAGTAGAGCATCGCGGCCTGGCCGACCGGGTTGCCGGCCCGTACCGCCACCTCCTGGGCGAGCCGGGCGGTCTCCTCCCAGTCGTCGAAGTGCCCCTTGGCCTCGAACAGGGTGACGGAGGTGAGCGCGAGATCCCAGCAGAGTTCGTCCAGCCCGGCCGCGGCGGCCTGCCGGACGGCCGTCACCAGCGCCAGCCGTTCGGTGTCCCAGCCGTCCACCCCGGCGCCGGCCGGGCCGGTGGCGGAGGACTGCGGCGGCCGCCAGCGCTCGGCGCGGCCGTGGATGACGGTGTAGTCGCCGCCGTACTCCCGGCGGTGGGCGTCCTCGGCCAGGGCCAGCCAGCCGCCCAGCATCCGGGCCAGCGCGGCCTGCCGCTCGGCCGCGCTCTCGGTCGCCGTCAGCTGCTCGTGGGCGTAGGCGCGGACCAGGTCGTGGAAGCGGTAGCGCGGCCCCGGCCGGTTCGGGTACTGGACGATGTCCATCACCTGGGCCTCGACCAGCAGGTCGAGGGTGTCCTCGGCGGTGACCGGGTCGGTGTCCAGCAGCGCGGCCGCGATCCAGGCGGGCGCGTCGGGCAGCTGGACCAGCGAGAACAGCCGGAACAGCCGCTGCGCGGAGGGCGGCAGGGCACGGTAGGTGAGGCTGATGGTGGAGCGCAGTTCGAGCCCGTGGTGGCTGAGTTCGTCCAGCCGCTGGCGCTCGTTGCGCAGCCGCTGCACCAGCCGCTCGACCGGCCAGTGCGGGTGCGAGGCCAGCCGGGCCCCGGCGATCCGCAGCGCCAGCGGCAGCCCGTCGCACAGGTGCACCAGCTCGACGGCGGTGTCCAGCTCCGCCTGGACCCGCGCCCGGCCGATGATCCCGGCCAGCAGGTCCAGCGCGTGGGACATCTCGAACACCTCGACGTCCACCTGGTGGATGCCCGGGACGCGGGCCAGCCGGGCCCGGCTGGTCGCGAGCACCGCGCAGCTGGCGCTGCCGGGAAGCAGCGGCGTCACCTGCTCCGCGCTGGTCACCCCGTCCAGGACCACCAGGACCCGGCTGTCGGCCAGCCGGCTGCGGTACATCTCGGCCCGCTCCTGGGGGTCGTCCGGTATCGCCTTGGCCGGCACGCCGACCGCCCGCAGGAAGCGGGCGAGCAGCGTCCCGGTCCGGTTCTCGCCGTCGCCGGCGCCGCCCGCCTCGGCGGTCGGGGTGTGGAGGTCGGCGTAGAGGTGGCCGTCGGGGAAGTGGGCGCCCGCCTCGTGGGCGGCGCGGACGGCCAGCGCCGACTTGCCGACGCCGCCGGGGCCGCAGATGTTGACGATCGGCACCGCGTAGCCGGGTGCCTGGGCGCCGGCGGAGGGGACGATCAGCTTCTTGATCTCGTCGAGCTGGCCCCGGCGGCCGATGAAGTCACTGATGCTGGCGGGGAGTTGGCGGGGGGTGAGGCGGAACGCGGTCTCCGCGGGCGGCGCGGCGGGCGTCGGTGGCTCGGCGGGGGCGCGGCCGTCGCGGCGCACCGGCAGGTCGAGCTCGGGGGACTGGTTGAGGATCGCGCCTTCCAGCTCCCGCAGCTCCTGCCCGGGCTCGATGCCGATCTCCTCGACCAGCGCCCGGCGCGCCCGCTGGAACGCCTCCAGGGCGTCGGCCTGCCGGCCCGAGCGGTACAGGGCCAGCATCAGGTGCCCGTACAGCCGCTCCCGCAGCGGGTGGCGGGCGGTCAGCGAGGCCAGTTCGGCGCTGAGCTCACCGTGCCGGCCGAGCAGCAGGTCGAGCCGGACCCGCTCCTCCAGCACCGTCAGCCGGCGGTCGTTGAGGTGGGTCGCCGAGCGCTGCGCCAGCTCGCCGGGCACCCCGTCCAGGGCCGGGCCGCGCCACAGCGCCAGCGCCTCGCGCATCGTCGCCGCGGCCCGCTCGGTGAGGCCCGCGCCGCTCTCCCCCCGGGCGAGCGCGACCAGCCGCTCGAACTCCAGGCTGTCCACGTCCTCCGGCTCCAGCTCCAGGGCATAGCCGGGGGAGCGGGTGATGATCGCCCCCGGCCGTCCGGCCCGGGCGAAGCGTTTGCGCAGGGTGGAGACGGCGACCTGGATCTGCCCGCGGGCCGTCGTGGGCGGCGCGTCCCCCCACACGGCGTCGATCAGTTGTTCGGTGGAGACCGTCCGGTTGACGTTGAGTCCGAGCATCGCCAGGACCACCCGCTGCCGTGGTCCGCCCAGGTCGAGCGAGCGCTTCTCGTGGACCAGTTCGACCGCCCCCAGCAGCCTTAGCAGCATGCTTCCTCCCCGTCAACCGGAACGCGCCCAGCGTATTGGTATACACCAGATTCCCCCGTGGGCACTACAGTCACAGCATTAACCGGACAGCCCCCGCCGAGGGTTTCCGTGCACCCGGCGAATTCTCGCCATATCCCCGGCGCTATCGTACGCGATGCGCTGCTGACCATTGGGGACGCAGATTCTTCGTGCACGTCTACGGCTTCCGGCGGGGAGGCCCCGGATTCGTTGATCGATCCGTGCGGCGCGCTCGCCCCGGAATTGTTTTTGGACATTCTGGCCAGCCCTGCCGCCCTTCCCGAACCGGCCGTGCCGAGCCGTCCGTTGACCGCTGCGCCCCGTTCGGCGCGCCCCGGGCGGCCCGTCCGGTTACGGTGGGTCAACCGGAGGGGTCGGCCGGTCGTCCGGAGGGGTCGACCGGCGGGAACGAGCGGACGAGGGCGGGCTGATGAGCGAAGTGGTGGACCGGCGCCGGCCGCGCCTGCTCGCGCGGCTCGCACTGCTGTGCGCGCTGGCGGCGGTGCTGGTGCTCGTCCTCACCGGCCCGCACGGGCTGCTGGTGCTGCTCGCCGAACTCGTCGGGCTGGTGCTGATGGCCGCCGGAGCCTGGTGGGCGATCACCCGCCGGGCCCTGCCTCGGATCGCCGGCGCGGCGCTGGCCGTCGCGGCGCCGATCGGTGTCATCGTGCTCGCCTACGCCGCCGAGGTGCTGCTGCTCGCGGTGATCGGTCTGGCCCTGTGGCTGGTCGGGCTCGGCTGTGCCCGTGCCGCGCTGCGGGCCGCCCGGCCGGCCCGGCCGATGCCGGTGCGGGAGGCCCCGCCGCCGCGCCGACCGGTGCTGATCATGAACCCGAGGTCCGGTGGCGGGAAGGTCGAACGCTTCGACCTCGTCCGCCGAGCCGAGGAACTGGGCGCCCGGGTGGTGCTGCTCGACACCTCCGACCCCTCACAGCGGCAGGACGTCGCCGAGCTCGCCCGCCGGGCCGTCGCCGAGGGCGCCGACCTGCTCGGCGTCGCCGGGGGCGACGGCACCCAGGCACTGGTCGCCGCCGTCGCCGCCGAGCACGACCTGCCGTTCCTGGTCGTCTCCGCTGGCACCCGCAACCACTTCGCGATGGACCTCGGCCTCGACCGTGCCGACCCCGCCACCTGCCTGGACGCCCTGCGCGATGGCGTCGAACTCGTCGTCGACCTGGGCCGGGTGGGCGACCGGACCTTCGTCAACACCGTCTCCTTCGGCGCCTACGCCCAGATCGTGCAGAGCCCCCAGTACCGCGACGCCAAGACCGCCACCGCCCTGGACACCCTTCCCGACCTGCTGGTGGGCGACGGCGGCACCCGGCTGACCGCCCAGGCCGACGACCACCGCATCGAGGCGCCGCAGGCCCTGCTGGTCAGCAACAACCTGTACGCCGCGCCCGACCCGGTCGACCTCGGCCGCCGCCCGCGCCTGGACGGCGGCGTACTGGGCGTCCTCGGCATTCGCGTCGACAGCGCCGCCCAGGCGGCCGAACTCGCCCTGCTGGGCGAGCGAGCCGGCGGGCTGAAGGTGCTGTCGGCGCGCCAGGTCACCGTGCACGCCGACGCCCCCGAGATCCCCGTCGCCGTCGACGGCGAGGCGCTCACCCTGCCGACCCCGGTCGTCTGCACGCTGCGGCACCGCGCCCTGCGGGTGCGCGTCCCGCGCGACCGCCCCGGCGCGGACCCGGCCCAGCAGGCCCGTGCCCGCCGGTGGGACTGGCGGGACGTCACCCGCCTCGCCCTGGGCCGTACGGGCCCGTCCCGGACGGGTGGCCACTCATGACCGGCCGCGTCACCGGCCGTCTCGTCGGCCGCATCGCCGGCCCGGTCCTGCACGACCTCGCCGCGCTCGACGGCGCGGTGTACGCCGCCGTCGCGGCGACCGACACGCCCGCCCTCGACGCGGGCCTGCGGGCGCTCTCCCGGGCCGCCGACCACTCGAAGATCAACCTCTCCATCGCGGCGGCCCTCACCCTGGGCCCCGGCCGGTGGCGCCGCGCCGGACAGGCCGGCGCGGCCTCCGTCGCCGTCGCCTCCCTCACCGCGAACGTTTTCGGCAAGCACCTGGTCCGCCGCCCCCGCCCCGACCGCGAGGCGGCGCGGGTGGTGGTCAACCGGCACGTGCCGATGCCGGTCTCGGCCTCCTTCCCCTCCGGCCACACCGCCTCGGCCTTCGCCCTGGCCACCGCGGTGGGCACGCTCCTGCCCGCCGCCGCCACCCCGCTCACCCTGCTCGCCTGCGCCGTCGGCTACTCCCGGGTCCACACCGGCGTCCACTACCCGGGCGACGTCCTGGCGGGCGCCCTCCTGGGCAGCACCTGCGCCGGTGTGGTGCTCGCCGTGGGGCGGCGGTGGGTGGCGCGTTAGGTGTCGCCGGTCGCCGGTGCTCCGCCCTGCGGCGCACGCGCCACAAGGCCGGGCTGAGCTCGTCGGACCGGACTCGGGGCCGGCGCGTCACCATCGGGGGAGGGCGTCGACGTCGATCGCGGCCAGCCGCCGCGGGTCCAGCAGAAACTGGACGCGGCTGATCCGGCCCGCCCGGACGGCGAAGCCCAGCACCGCGGTCGGCACGCCGTCCCTGGTGACCAGCGCGCCGGGGGAGCCGTTGACCAGCACCGCGGTGAACGCCGGTCCGCCCTGGCAGAGCGTCACGGCCCGCTGTGCCACCTGCTGGGCGCCGCGGAGCGGATGCCAGCCGTCCGCGTGCAGCGCCGCCTCCGGTTCCAGGGCGGCCGCCAGCGCCGCCGGGTCGCCGTCCAGCACCGCCGCGCAGAAGGCATCGACCAGCCTGCGGCGTACGGCGGGGCTGCCCTCGCCGTCCGCCTCGCGCGCCTCCTGCACCCGGCGTCGGGCCTGCTCGGCGAGTCTGCGGGTGTCCGCCGTGGTCCGCTCCAGGACGGTCGCCACCTGGTCGACGTGCAGCCGCACCAGGTCCTGCAGCACGAAGGCGACCCGCTCGGCGGGGGCCAGCGCGTCCAGCGCGACCAGCAGGGCGAGGCCGACCGGGGCGCTGCGGCCGGGCTCGCCGGACGCCTCCGCTTCGACCACCGCATCCGGCAGCCGCAGCCCTTCCTGTCCTGCCTGCCCCGGCCGTGCGCCCAGGAGGTCCAGACAGACCCGGCTCGTCACCACCGTCAGCCAGGCGGCCAGGTCCGTCACCTCCGCCGGATTGATCCGGGCGAGCCTGGCCCAGGCCTTCCGCACGGCCTCCTCGGCTTCGTCGAACGACCCCAGCAGCGGGTAGGCGAGGGCGAGCATCCGCGGCCGAAGGTGCTCGAACTGGCCTGCCTGCCGCTCATGGTCGGGCACGGTCACACTCCTCGGTCCGGGGGCGCGTCGTCGTGGCTGGACCTTACTCGGAGATCCCGGTTGATCACACCGGGTGGTGCTGACGGAATATCGCGCCCGCTCCGCCGGTGGTCGGCCGACCCCGGTCTCCTCACCGGTCGGAGGCCGTGCGGCTGCCGTTATGCTGTCCGGCGATCTTGTGCGGCACGGCGGGGTATCGGGGGATGGGCCATGGGGTCGGACGGCGTCGGGGGCGGTACTCGCCCGCGGAAGCGGACGTGGCGCCGGGTGCTCGTCGCGGTGGTCGCCGTGCTGGCGCTCGCGGGCGCGGCGGGTGCGGTGGCGATCCACCGGATGACCACCGGGAAGCTCGACCACGGCACGGTGTTCACCGCCACCTCGGGTGAACTCGTCGTCAGACCGGGCCAGTTGTTCTCGATCGAGGTGAGCGCCCACCGGTCGTGGGGCGACGTCTGGACCGTCGCCGAGGCTCCCGATCCCGCCGTGGTGCAGAGCGTGGGCGCCGAGTACGTCCGGAACTTCGGCCTGTCGGACCTGACCGGTGCGGTCGGCGCGGACTCCGGCGGCCATTTCGACTTCGTCTTCCGCGCCGCCCAGCAGCCGGGCCGGACCACCGTCGCCCTGCACGTCGACTACCGCGACAGTCTGGGCGGGACGTTCTCCGGCGGCCCGGAGCAGACCAGGCGCCAGTTCACCGTCCGGGTCGGCTGAGCCCTCTCCGCTGCGCCCGCTTCCGAGCCTCGGGGAAGGCTCAACACACATGGACGGTGTGAGGCCGCCCGCGCAGTGCTGATCGGCCGGCCTGGCCGGGGGTGGGTCCAGGCCCACCCCCGCCCGGGGTGCAGCTGGATTCCGCCGACGGTCCGTCCTCCCTAGATTCGATCACGAGCCGCCCGGAGCGGGGCGGGCGTCAGGTGAGGGCCGGGATCGGGGAGGACGTCGTGCGGGGAAGGGCGCGGTCGGGGCAGGGACCCCGGCCGGAGGTGGCGGAGGGGGCGCCCGCGCTGCGGTTGGCGGGGCTGCGCAAGCGGTTCGGGGCGCACACCGCCGTGGACGGGGTGGACCTCGTGGTGCCGAGCGGTTCCTTTGCGCACTCGGCTCCAGCCTGTACGGCCTGGACGCGGGCGCCCTCTGGCTGACCCTGGTCGCCCCCGGAGCCGAGCGGATCGACGTCCGGGCCCGGCAGTGGGCCTGGCTGCTGGTCGTCGGCCCGGCCGCCCTGCTGCTCACCGTGGCCGCCACCCTCGCCGGCCCCGACGGCCGGGCCTGGCCCTGGCTTCTGGCCACCCTGCCCGCCGCCGGCGTCGTCCTGGCCGGCACCCTGCTGCACAGCGCGCCGCTGCGGTGGGCGGGGACGGCGGTCGGCCTCGGTGCCGGGCTGCTGTACGCCCGGTGGCTCGGCCGGGCGGCCCGGCACCGGCTGGGGACCCGGGGGCCGGAGCTGCTCGACGTGATGCGCAAGGGCGTTCGGCGGGGGACGGAGCCGGACCGCTCGCCCGAGGAGCAGGAGCGGCGGGCACGGCTGGACGCCCTGTCCCGCCGCCGTACGGCGCTCGCCGGGCTGCTGGTGACGGCCGGGGTGCTGAGCGTCGCCCCGCAGGGCGTGGTGGCGCTGGGGATGTCGCTGCTCGCACCGGCGAACCGGAGCTGGTTCCTGGCCCTGTACCTGCCGCAGGGCTGGCAGGTGCCGGTGGCGGCGGGGTTCGTCCTGCTGGGCGCGGTCTGCTTCTTCGGGGTGCACCGGCTGATCCGCGCCAAGCACGCCGCCGAGCGGGAGTAGGAGCGGGGGGTGGGCCGGGCGGACCCACTGCCATCATGATCGTCCAGCATTCGACCCGGCCCCGGGAGGTCCCGTGAGCACCCCGCAGTCCCGAGGCGCCGAGGCGCTGCGCAGCGCCGTCCGGGCGCTCGGGCGCCTCGCCGTCCTCACGCTCCTCGTCCCGGTCGGGGCGCTGCTGGCCGTGCTCTACCTGGCCTCGTTCCTGCTCTGGGGCTGCCTCGGGATGGTCCCGCTGTTCCCGGCGGTCACCAGGCTGGTCCGCTCCCTCGCCGACGCCGCCCGGTGGGCCTCCGGCCACTGGTCGCAGGTGCCCGTACCGGTGCCCTACGTGCCGCTCCCGCCGCTGGAACGCACCCTGCACGGCTGGTTCTGGACCGGCCACGACTACCACAAGAGCCGCTGGTTCGCGTCCTTCGCCCGCACCCTGCGCTGGCTCTGGAACGACCCGGCGACCTGGCGCGACGCCGGCTGGCTGCTCGCCGACCCGCTGGTCGGCGGCGCGATCGCGGCCGCGACCCCGCTGCTGGCCGGCTACGGCCTGTACGGGCTGGCGCAGCCCGTCCTGCCCCAACACGGCCTCGGATACGGTCTGTTGCCGCTGCCCGGCCTCCTCGGCCCGCTCCTCGGACTCGTCCTCGTCCCCGCCGGGCTCGCCCTCGCCCGGCCCGCCCTGCACCTTCACGGCCGGTGGACCCGCACCCTGCTCGGCCCCACCGAACGCTCCCGCCTTGCCCAGCGGGTCGAGCAGCTCACCGAGATCCGGCTCGACGCCACCGAGGCCCAGGCCGCCGAACTGCGCCGGATCGAGCGGGATCTGCACGACGGCGCCCAGGCCAGGCTGGTCGCGGTCAGCCTCCGGCTCGGCGCGGTCGTGCCGCTGATCGACCGCGATCCGGAGAAGGCGAAGCAGGTGGTGACGGACGCCCAGGAGAACGTCACCCAGGCGCTGCAGGAACTGCGCGACCTGGTGCGGGGCATCCACCCGCCGGTGCTCGCCGAGCGCGGCCTGGCCGAGGGGGTGCGGGCGCTCGCGCTGGACGTGCCGCTGAAGGTCGAGGTACGGGCCGAACTGCCCGGCCGGGCCGAGGCGCCGGTGGAGTCGGCGGTGTACTTCGCCGTCAGCGAGGCGCTCACCAACGCGGTCAAGCACGGCGACGCCCGGCACGCCACGGTGGAACTCACCCACGCGGCCGGACTGCTGCGCGCCGAGGTGACCGACGACGGCACCGGCGGCGCCGACCCCGTCGGCGGCAGCGGCCTGCGGGGCATCCAGCGCAGACTGGCGGTGTTCGACGGTACGCTCACGCTGACCAGCCCCCCGGGGGGCCCGACCAGGCTGATCATGGAGTTGCCGTGCGCGTTGTCCTCGCCGAGGACCTCGTCCTGCTGAGGGACGGACTGGAACTGCTGCTGAGCGCCCACGGCCACGACATCGTCGCCGCCGTGGAGAGCGGGCCCGAACTGGCCGCCGCCCTCGCCGAACACCGCCCGGACATCGCCGTGGTCGACGTCCGCCTGCCCCCCACCTACTCCGACGAGGGCCTCTAGGTCGCGCTCGCCGCCCGTCGCGAACAGCCCGGCCTGCCCGTCCTGGTCCTCTCCCAGCACGTCGAACAGCTCTACGCCCGCGAACTGATCGCGGACGGCGCCGGCGGCGTCGGCTACCTGCTCAAGGACCGGGTCTCCAAGGCCGACCAGTTCGTCGACGCCGTCCACACCGTCGCCGCGGGCGGCACCGTCATGGACCCCCAGGTCATCGCCCGCCTCCTCGCCCGCAACGCCTACGACGAGCCCCTCGCGATGCTCACCCCGCGCGAACGCGACGTCCTCGCGATGATGGCCGAGGGCCGCTCCAACGCGGCCATCGCGGGGCGCCTCCACTTCAGCGAGGGCGCGGTCAGCAAACACACCTCCAACATCTTCGCCAAACTCGGCCTCGGCGCCTCCGACGACGACAACCGCCGCGTCCTCGCCGTCCTCGCCTACCTCGACGGCACCCGCCAGGCGTAGACAGCCAGCACCCGCGTGCCCGGCACCAGCCTCGGCGAGGACGCCGACCGGGTGAAGCGGGTTTGACCGCCACGCGCCCACGGAACGACTTCCCGCCGTACCTGCAGCGGCACGGCACCGGCCCGTGCCCGGAACCGAGGGGTGGCATGGCGAGCGCAGGCTCCCAGGGGGCTCACCGGCAGGCGAGGGCACTGGCGCTCGCCCGGAAGCCGAAACTGTGGCTCTTCCCGGGCATCCTGTGCGCCCTGGTGGCCGTGGTGCTCTCGCTGCTCTACATGGGCGGCATCGTCAACCCGAACGGCAACCTGCACCGGCTGCCGATCGCCCTGGTCAACGCCGACCGGGGCGCGCCGCCGCCCGGGCAGCCGGTGAACTTCGGCACCCAGCTGACCAGGGCGGTGGTGGCCGGCACACCCGGCGAGACCGTCGACTGGAAGCAGACCGACGACGCGGGCGCCCACGACCTGATCGCCTCCGGCAAGGTCTACGCCGCGCTCTTCGTCCCCGAGGACTTCACCGCCGCCGTCACCGGACTGACCACCGGCCGCGCCACCGGCCGGCCCACCCTCACCGTCCTCACCAACCCGGGCCTGGGCAGCCTGGGCGCCTCATTGGCCTCGCAGATCGCCCAGGGGGCCGCCCACCAGGCCTCGCTCGCCGCCGGCAGGCAACTCCTGGCCGCCGTACCCGCCTCGAAGGCCTCCGGACCGGACGGCGGCGCCACCGCCCGGCTGCTGCTCGCCGACCCGTTCGCCGTCACCACCAAGGCCGGACCGATCGGCAGCCACAGCGGGCTCGGCCTGAGCGCCTTCTACTACACCCTGCTGTCC
The DNA here is from genome assembly GCF_042734825.1 of Kitasatospora sp. NPDC059648. NCBI lineage: Bacteria > Bacillati > Actinomycetota > Actinomycetes > Kitasatosporales > Streptomycetaceae > Kitasatospora > Kitasatospora sp. NPDC059648. The sequence continues at coordinate 73,405 of NZ_JBHWDU010000010.1, forward strand.
GTCCTGAGCGGCTTCATCGGCGGCAACATCATCCACAACGGCGTCGACGGCGCGCTCGGCTACAGCGACAGCGAGATCGGCCCCTGGCACACCCGCCGCCCGACCGTACCGATCAGCCGCACCCAGACCCTGCTGCTCAAGATGGTGATGACCGCCGGGATCATGCTGCTCACCACCTCGCTGGTGCTGCTCTGCACGGTCGGCATCCTCGGCATGGACGCCCCGCACATGGGGATGCTCTGGCTCTTCGCCTACTGCGCCAGCCTGGCCGTCGGCCTCGGGGTGCAGGCCATCAACGCCGCTTTCGGGGGGATCGGGCAGCTGGTGTCCATGTTCGTCTTCATCGCCCTGGCCCTGCCGTCCTCCGGGGCGACCGTCCCGCTGCAGGCGGTGCCGGGCTTCTACCGCTTCCTCGGCGCCTTCGAGCCGATGCGCCAGCTGAGCGACGGCATCAGGGCGATCCTCTTCTTCGACGCGCGCTCCGACGCAGGACTGGCCCGCGGCTGGACCATGATCGCCGTCGGGGTGGTGCTGGCCCTGGCCTTCGGCTTCGGGATGACCCGCTACTACGACCGCAAGGGCCTGCACCGCTGGACGCCCCAGCCCTCCGACTAGCCCCGACCGGCTACGCGCTGTCCCGGGAAGTGTTCCCCGGGGCGGTCTCGACCCGGTCCGTTCCGGTCGCGATCCGCTCCGTACCGGTCTCGACCCGGTCCGTGCGGGTGTAGACGTTCATCGAGTCGCCGCGCAGGAAGCCGACCAGGGTCAGGCCGCTCTCCTCGGCGAGGTCCGCCGCCAGGGAGGAGGGCGCGGAGACGGCGGCGAGCATCGGGATGCCGGCCATCACGGCCTTCTGGACCAGCTCGAAGGAGGCCCGGCCGCTGACCATCAGCACCGTGCCGCGCGCCGGGAGCAGGCCCTCGCGCAGCGCGTGGCCGACCACCTTGTCCACCGCGTTGTGCCGGCCCACGTCCTCGCGCAGGCAGAGCAGCCGGCCCTCGGCGTCGAACAGTCCGGCCGCGTGCAGGCCGCCGGTGCTGTCGAAGACCTTCTGGGCGGCGCGCAGCCGGTCGGGCAGCGCGGAGAGCAGCTCGGGGGTGACCCGCAGCCCGTCCTCGGCGACGCTCCACGGCGCGGTGGTGCGCACCGCGTCCAGGCTGGCCTTGCCGCACAGGCCGCAGGAGGAGGTGGTGTAGAAGTTGCGCTCCAGCGAGGCGTCCGGGGCGGGTACTCCGGCGGCGAGCACCACGTCCACCACGTTGTAGGTGTTGCCGCCGTCGGCGGTGGCCCCGGCGCAGTAGCGGATCCCGGCCAGGTGGTCGGCGGAGTGCAGCACGCCCTCGCTCACCAGGAAGCCGGCCGCCAGGTCGAAGTCGCTGCCGGGGGTGCGCATGGTCACCGTCAGCGGACGGCCGCCGACCCGGATCTCCATCGGCTCCTCGGCGGCGAGGGTGTCGGGGCGGTGCGAGGCGGTGCCCTGGCGCAGTCGCAGTACCCTGCGCGGAACGGTCACTCGGCCCATCGTCGTCGGCTCCTCGGGTTCGGTCCGGTGTACGGATGAATCCTCCCCCGTGGCGGCGACCGGACCGTCGGCGGGCCTACCGGTCGTTCCCGACCGCCAGCACGACCGCGCTCGCCGCACCGCCCGGCGTCTCGTAGTTCACCGTCTCCCCGGCGTGGCGGCCCAGCAGTGCCTGCCCCAGAGGGCTGTCGTAGGTCACCAGGGTCATCTCCCGTTCCTCCGCCAGCTCGGAGATCTCGACGGTCTCCTCCTCACCGTCCGAGAACCGCACGGTGACGGTCGAGCCCACCCCGATCTCCTCCGTCGACGGCGCCCCGGCCGCCTCGGCCTCCCGCAACCGCCCCTCCAGCTCGGCGATCCGCCGGTCCAGCCGCGTCACGTCGGAGGCCCGCTGCAGTTCGTCGGCGGCATCCGCGGGATCCCCCGCCGGATCGTCCTTCCGCAGCGTCGCGGCCACCTCCCCCCGCTCCACCCGCAGCTGCGCCAACTCCTCGCGCACCGCCCGCATCCCCTCGGCACTGATCGGTTCCGGCCCACCGCTCATCACAAGCTCCCGGGTCTCTCACGGGACGTTGAAACACCGGCCGTCTCTCATTACCCCACCCCACCCATTACCCCACCCCACCGCGCCCCCGGCAAATCCTCCGCGTCGTCGCCCCGGTTTCGGCGAACCGGTTCGCGCGGATACGGCCGTCCGGCACAATGACCCGCGCGGCTGCTGGAGAAACTCGGTACGCAGCAGGACGGGCGGATCGGGCCGCTGTTGCGGCTGGCCGCCGGGCGTGAGGCTGCCGACGCCGCTCCGGACGTGGGGGGAGGACCGGGCTGAGGAAGCTGCTCGGGGTGCCGTGCCAGGAGACGGAGAGGGCTTCCCTGGCCCGCGTGCAGGCCACGAACAGCAGGCCTTCGCTCTGCGGAGCGAAGGCTCACCGGCGTCAGTTGGCGTGGTGGTCGAACTCGCCTTCCTGGGCGGCTCGGAGGAACCTGGCGGGGGGGTGGTACGGACTGTGACCTCGCCGTCGTCGGACTCGCGTAGCTCGACCAGTCCGCCAGCGGAGCGCACCTCGACGCATTCGTCGTTTGCGGCGGAGTAGCTGGACTTTCGCCACACAGAACTATTCACGCTTGCTTTCCATTTCCTTCTTGATGGATCCGATGAACTCTCGGGTTTCCTCCTCCGAGAGCGCGCGTGCCTCGAACCGGGCGAGCAGGGATCGGAACCTGGCCATGTGCGCCGGGGCATCAAAGATCCGGGCGCCAAGGCTCGTGTCCACCTGCTCCGTATCCGGCTCGGGGATCACTCCCCCGGCGCAGGTGAAGCTCTCGCTGGAGCCTGGCATCGCACCGACATCGAACGGGACTACTCGGATTCTCCGACTGGAGTCCTACCACTCCGAGAGCAAATGGCATGAGCGTGCGCTCTTCTGGGGTGAGCGGCGGCGCGGGGCCCCGGGGGGGGGGGCGCCGGGGGCCCCCGGCACCCCCCCCCCCACCGCCGCTAGGGTCCCGCCGGGGGGCGTCATCGGCTCCATCACGGAGGTTCCATGAGTGCGTCCGACACGGCCGCGCCGCCGCGCACCCAGGCGAGGGTGCGACGGGGCAGCAGACTGCTCGGCTGGCTGTTCACCACCGACCACAAGGTGATCGGCAACCTCTACCTGGTGACGGCCTTCGGGTTCTTCCTGGTGGGGGGCCTGATGGCGCTGCTGATGCGGACGCAGTTGCTGGGTCCCGACACCGGGTTCCTGTCGAACGAGCAGTACAACCAGATGTTCACCATGCACGGCACGATCATGCTGCTGCTGTTCGCCACCCCGACCTTCGCGGGCTTCGCCAACGCGATCATGCCGCTGCAGATCGGCGCCCCCGACGTGGCCTTCCCCCGGCTGAACGCCTTCACCTACTGGGCCTTCCTGCTGGGCGGGCTGACGGTGCTGAGCGGCTTCCTCACCACGGGCGGGGCCCCCGCCTTCGGCTGGTTCGCGTACGCGCCGCTGAACGGCCCGGCGCACTCGCCGGGGCTGGGCGGGGACCTGTGGGCGCTCGGCCTGGTGGTGGCCGGGCTCGGGACGATCCTCGGCGCGGTCAACTTCATCACCACCATCACCTGCCTGCGGGCGCCGGGGATGACGCTGTTCCGGATGCCGATCTTCACCTGGAACGTGCTGTTCACCTCGATCATGGTGCTGCTGGCCTTCCCGGTGCTCACCGCCGCCCTGCTGCTGCTGGAGGCGGACCGCAAGTTCGGCGCCCACGTCTACGACCCGGCCAACGGCGGGGCGCTGCTGTGGCAGCACCTGTTCTGGTTCTTCGGCCATCCGGAGGTGTACATCGTCGCGGTGCCGTTCTTCGGCATCGTCACCGAGATCATCCCGGTCTTCAGCCGCAAGCCGATGTTCGGCTACTACGGGATGATCGGCGCGACCGTCGCCATCACCTCCCTGTCGATGTCGGTGTGGGCCCACCACATGTTCGCCACCGGGCAGGTGCTGCTGCCCTTCTTCTCGATGATGTCCTTCCTCATCGCGGTGCCCACCGGGGTGAAGTTCTTCAACTGGATCGGGACCATGTGGAACGGCTCGCTGTCCTTCGAGACCCCGATGCTGTGGTCCATCGGGTTCCTGGTGACCTTCCTGTTCGGCGGCCTGAGCGGAGTCCTGCTGGCCGCGCCGCCGATCGACTTCCACGTCACCGACAGCTACTTCGTGGTGGCCCACCTCCACTACGTCCTGTTCGGGACGGTCGTGTTCGCGACCTTCGGGGGCTTCTACTTCTGGTGGCCGAAGATCACCGGGAAGATGCTCGACGAGCGGCTCGGCAGGGTGCAGTTCTGGATCCTGTTCGTCGGGTTCCAGACCACCTTCCTGGTGATGCACTGGCTGGGCGCCCAGGGCATGCCCCGGCGCTACGCGACGTACCTGGCGGTGGACGGCTTCACCACGCTCAACGTGGTCGCCTCGATCGGCGCCTTCCTGCTCGGGGTCTCCAATCTGCCGTTCTTCTACAACGTCTGGATCACCACCCGGCACGGCACCCCGGTCGAGCAGGACGACCCGTGGGGCTGGGGCCGCTCACTCGAGTGGGCCACCTCCTGCCCGCCGCCGCACCACAACTTCCGGGTGCTGCCCCGGATCCGCTCCGAGTCGCCGGCCTTCGACCTGCACCACCCCGAGGTGCCGGCGGAGGAGTCGTCGAGCACTTCCGGACAGTCGCACGCCGGCCGGACCGGAGAGGAGGACGGGCGATGAAGGCCGAGGGATGGCTGTTCACCGTGATGACGGTGTTCTTCGCGGTGACCGGGCTCGTGTACGGACTCTGGGCCCGGGAACCGGCCGGCAAGGCGATCCTGACGGTGGCGTTCCTGATGTCGGCGCTGGTCGCGCTGTTCTGGTTCGTCCAGCACCAGCGGAAGGGCGGCGGACGGCCCGAGGACCGCAAGGACGCCGAGATCGTGGAGAGCTCCGGGTCGAAGGGCTTCTTCCCGCCCCGCAGCGGCTACCCGGTGCTCACGGCGGTGGGCGTGACGGTGTTCGCGCTGGGCCTGGTGTACGCCCTGTGGCTGATCGTCTGCGGGGCGGTGCTGCTCGGCTTCGCCGTGTTCGGCTTCATCTTCCAGTACCACGACCGCGGCGACGACGGGGCCTGAGCCACCCGAACAGCCGGCCCAGCGGCCCGCGTCCCCTCGGGTGCGCGGGCCGTTCGACGGCCGGCCCCGGGGGGTGCACCGGATCGGCCAGGACGGCCGTGACGGCGCGGGACTCCTGCTCGGAGGCGGGCAGCTCGACCAAGTCGCCGTGGTACCAGGAGCCGAGCGCCGCCCGGACCCGCTCGGGGCGCGGCGCCCCGGGCCGCGGCTCGTCTGGCCGCGGCGCGTCCCGGACCAGCATCACGTACCGCTCGGCGGCCGGGACCGGCCGGTGGTGTCCGTCGAAACCGCCCTCGATCGACTGGTCGATGCGGCCGGTCTCGTCGCCCTCCAGCAGCCGGCGGCGGTCCCGGGCCTGGAGGGCCAGGCAGAGCCGGCGGGCCACCACGAAGGCGAGCGGCGGCGCCAGGACGAACGCCGCCCGCAGCGCCCAGGTCAGCGAGTTGACCGAGACTCCGAAGTAGTACGCGATCACGTCGTTGCCGCCGGCGACGAGCAGCACGGTGTAGAAGGCGACCCCGGCCGCCCCCAGCCCGGTGCGGACGGGCTTGTTGCGGGGCCGGTCGCACAGGTGGTGCTCGCCGCCGGCCGGGGTCAGCCAGCGCTCCGCGAAGGGGTAGGCGTACAGCCCCGCGAACAGCAGGCCGGGCAGCACCAGCGCGGGCAGGAAGGCGTTCCAGGAGACGGTGTGCCCGAGCACCCCGGTCTCGACGGCGGGCATCAGCCGCAGGGCGCCCTCGATGAAGCCGATGTACCAGTCGGGCTGGGCGCCCGCCCCGACGACGTCGGGCCGGTAGGCACTGTAGCGCCAGATCGGGTTGATCTCCGCGAGCATCGCGGACAGCGCCAGGATGCCGCCGACGGTGAACGCCAGGCCGGTGGTGCGGGTCAGGAACTGGGGGAAGAACGGGTGCCCCACCACGTTGCGGTTGGTGCGGCCGGGCTCGGCCCACTGGGTGTGCTTGAGCACCACCACCAGGGTCAGGTGGGCGCCGATCAGCGCCAGCAGCAGCCCGGGCACCAGGAGGATGTGCACGGTGAACAGCCGCGGGACGATCGCGTGTCCGGGGAACTCGCCGCCGAAGACGAAGAAGCTGAGGTAGGTGCCGACCACCGGTACGGAGAGCAGGACGCCCTCGGCGATCCTCAGCCCGGTCCCGGAGAGGGAGTCGTCCGGCAGCGAGTAGCCGGAGAAGCCCTCCAGCAGGGCGAGGGCGAACATGGTCACCCCGATCACCCAGTTCAGCTCCCGCGGCCGGCGGAAGGCACCGGTGAAGAACACGCGCAGCAGGTGGGCGCAGATCGACGAGGTGAACAGCAGGGCCGCCCAGTGGTGGATCTGCCGGATCATCAGGCCGCCACGCACCTCGAAGCTGATCCGCAGCGTCGAGGCGTAGGCCTCGGACATCCGCACCCCGCGCAGCGGCAGGTAGGGGCCGTGGTAGTCGAGGTCGGTCATGCTCGGGATGAAGAAGAAGGTGAGGAAGACCCCGGTCAGCAGCAGGACGACGAAGCTGTACAGCGCCAGCTCGCCCAGCAGGAACGACCAGTGGTCGGGGAACACCTTGCGGAGCAGTTCCCTCCCCGCCTCGGCCAGCGGGAGCCGCCCGTCGACGGCGCGCACGGCGCGCTCGCCGCGCGTCGGCCCGGCCGGGGGCGTGCCCACCCGCTCGTCGCGGTCCGACAGGCCGTCCGGAGACGGGTCGGTGCCCTGGTTTCCGTCCATAGCGGGCAACCTAGTGCGAACCGCCCCGTCCGGGCGCGCAGGCCGTCGCGATCCTCCCTCCGAGCGAGCGACGGAGCACCCCATCGGAGCAACCGGTGGCGCCCGGGGCGGCGGGGACGGCGGTCGGCCCCGCAGCTCCCGGGAGCTGCCCGGCCGACCGCCGGGCCCCGACTACCCCCAGTAGCCCACGTGGACCGCGGAGGCCTCCTCGAAGAGGAACGGGCCGGACACCTCGACCGTGTTGCCGCCGGCCGCGAAGACCGTCCGGCAGGGCAGTTCGAGCACCGGCTCGTCCGGGTCCACGCCCGCGATGGCGTTCAGCTCGGTGGCGGCGAGCGCGTACACGACCCGGCGGATGCCGCTCCAGTAGATGGCGCCGGCGCACATCGCGCAGGGCTCGGTGCTGGAGTAGAGGGTCGCCTCGGCGAGCTGGTGCGGCGCCAGGGTGCGCGAGGCCTGGCGGACCAGGTTGGTCTCCGCGTGGGCGGTGACGTCGTGGTCCGTCAACACGGTGTTCTCGGCCGTGAGCAGGACGGTGCCGGACGGGTCGGTGAGCAGCGCGCCGAAGGGGTGGTTGCCGTGGGCGCGGGCGGAGGCGCCGATCTCGATGGCGGCGAGCAGGAGGGCGGGGGAGTGGTCGGCCATGACTGTTCTCTCCTCGGGGCGGTGCGGATTGTGGCGTTGAACGCATGACGTCAGGGATCGGTGGTGTCAGCTGCCGTAGCCTCCTCCGCCCGGGGTGCGGATCTCCAGGGTGTCCCCCGCTTCGAGGTCGGCGCTGCCGCAGCCGGGCAGCTCCTCGACGCTGCCGTCCGCACGCAGGATCCGGTTCTCGCCGAGGCTGCCGGGGGAGCCGCCGGCCAGGCCGTACGGGGGGACGCGGCGGTGGCCGGAGAGCAGACTGACCGTCACCGGTTCGCGGAAGCGCAGCCGGCGCAGCGCGCCGTCGCCGCCGTGCCAGCGGCCCTCGCCGCCGCTTCCGGGGCGGACGGCGAACTCCTCGACCAGGACGGGCAGGCGCCACTCCAGGACCTCGGGGTCGGTGAGACGGGAGTTGGTCATGTGGGTCTGGACGACGTCGGCGCCGTGGAAGCCGGGCCCGGCGCCCGAGCCGGAGGCGATGGTCTCGTAGTACTGGTGGTTCTCGTTGCCGAAGCTGAGGTTGTTCATCGTGCCGGAGCCCTCGGCCTGGACGCCGAGCGCGGCGTAGAGCGCACCGGTGATCGCCTGGGAGGTCTCGACGTTGCCCGCGGCGACGGCGGCGGGGTGGGTCGGGGCGAGCATCGAACCGGGCGGGACGACGATCCGCAGCGGGCGCAGGCAGCCGTCGTTGAGCGGGATGTCGTCGTCGACCAGGGTACGGAAGACGTACAGGACGGCGGCGGTGACGACCGCGGAGGGGGCGTTGAGATTGCCCGCGAGCTGGGGCGAGGTGCCGGTGAAGTCGATGGTGGCGCTGCGGTCCGCGTGGTCCACCCGGACCTCGACGGCGATCACGGCGCCGGAGTCCGTCTCGTAGCGGTAGGAGCCGTCGCGCAGGCCGTCGATGGCGCGGCGCACCGCCTGCTCGGCGTTGTCCTGGACGTGCCGCATGTAGGCCTGGACGACGTCGAGGCCGAAGTGCCCGATCATCGCGTCGACCTCGTCGACGCCCTTGCGGTTGGCGGCGATCTGGGCACGCAGGTCGGCGAGGTTGGTGTCCGGGTCGCGGGAGGGGTAGCGGGCCCCGGTGAGCAGCCGGACCGTTTCGGCCTCGCGCAGCCGGCCGTCCACCACCAGCGGCCAGTCGTCGAAGAGCACGCCCTCCTCGTCGATCTCCCGACTGTCGGCGGGCATCGAGCCGGGGGTGATGCCGCCGAGCTCGGCGTGGTGGCCGCGGGAGGCGACGAAGAACAGGACGTCCCTCCCGGCGGCGTCGAAGACCGGGGTGACCACGGTGACGTCGGGCAGGTGGGTGCCGCCGTGGTACGGGTCGTTGACCGCGTAGGTGTCGCCCGGGCGCAGCTCGGGGCCGCGGCGGCGGATCACCTCCTTGACGGTGGTGCCCATCGAGCCGAGGTGCACCGGGATGTGCGGGGCGTTGGCGACGAGGTTGCCGTCCGGGTCGAACAGCGCGCAGGAGAAGTCCAGCCGCTCCTTGATGTTGACCGACTGGGCGGTGGACTCCAGCCGGGCGCCCATCTGTTGGGCGATCGCCATGAAGAGGTTGTTGAACACCTCCAGCAGGACGGGGTCGGCGGCGGTGGTGACGGTCTCCTCCGTGCGGGCCTCGACGTGTTCGACCAGCAGGTGCCCGGCCCGGGTCACGGTCGCCCGCCAGCCGTCGTCCACCACGGTGGTGGCGTTGGCCTCGGCGATCACGGCCGGGCCGGTCACGGTGGTCCCGGGGCGCATGGACTCCCTTTCCAGCAACGGGACCCGGCGCCGCTCGCCGCCGGTGTGCAGCTCAACGGCGAGGGGAGCGGGCTCGGCCCCGGAGGCGGGGGAGAGGGCGCCGAGCTCCGGCTGTTCGGTGAGGCCGGTGCCCTCGACGGCGAGTGCCTCGACGACCAGCGGCCGGTCCATCAGGAAGGAGTAGGCGGACCGGTGCCGCTGCTCGAACTCGGCCCGCATCCCGGCCGGTTCGCCCAGTGGGACGCCGATCGTGGTGTCGGTGCCCTGGTAGCGCAGCCGGGCCCGGCGGGTCAGCCGGATCCGCTCCTTCGGGACGCCCTGGTCGAGCAGCCGCTCGGTGGCCTCCGCGGCCAGCTCGTCGGCCCGCTTCCGGACGGCGGCCATCTCGCCCTCCGCCAGCGGGCGTTCGACGGCGTGTTCGCGCAACACGGTGGTGTCGGCCAGGCCGATGCCGAGGGCGGACAGCACACCGGCCATCGGGGGGACGAGCACGGTACGGATCCCCAGCGCCTCGGCCACCGGGCACGCGACCTGGCCGCCCGCGCCGCCGAAGGTGGTCAGCGCGTAACGGGTGACGTCGTGGCCCTGCTGGACGGAGATGCGCTTGATCGCGTTGGCGATGTCGCCGACCGCGATCCGCAGGAAGCCCTCGGCCGTCTCCTCGGCCGAGCGGTCGCCTATCTCCTTTGCCAGTTCGGCGAACTGACGCTGGGTCAGCTCTCGGTCGAGCGGCTGGTCGCCGTCCGGTCCGAAGACGTGCGGGAAGTGCTCGGCCTGGATCCGGCCCAGCAGCAGGTTGGCGTCGGTGACGGTCAGCGGGCCGCCGGCGCGGTAGCAGGCCGGGCCGGGATCCGCGCCGGCCGAGTCCGGCCCGACGCGCAGGCGCGCGCCGTCGAAGCGCAGCACCGAGCCGCCGCCCGCCGCGACGGTGTGGATGGCCAGCATCGGCGCCCGCAGCCGCACCCCGGCGACCTGCGTGGTGACCACCCGCTCGTACTCGCCCGCGAAGTGCGAGACGTCGGTTGAGGTGCCGCCCATGTCGAAGCCGATCACCCGGTCGTACCCGGCCAGTCGGGACATCCGCACCATGCCGACGATGCCGCCCGCCGGGCCGGACAGGATCGCGTCCTTGCCGCGGAAGTGCCCGGCCTCGGCCAGGCCGCCGTTGGACTGCATGAACATCAGCCGCACGCCCGCGAGTTCGTCCGCCACCCGGTGGACGTAGCGGCGCAGCCCGGGGCCGAGGTAGGCGTCGACCACCGCGGTGTCGCCCCGCGGCACCAGTTTCATCAGCGGGCTGGCCTCGCTGGACAGGGACACCTGCTCGAAGCCGAGCCGCTCGGCCAGGCGCCCGATCTCGCGTTCGTGCGCGGGGTGGAGGTAGCTGTGCAGACAGACCACGGCGAGCGAGCGGATGCCGTCCGCCAGGCAGCCGCGCAGCTCCTCGGCGAGCCGGTCGAGGTCGGGCGGGCGCAGCACCTCGCCGTCGGCGGCGATCCGCTCGTCCACCTCGATCACCCGGGCGTACAGCGGCTCGGGCAGGGTGATCTCGCGGGCGAAGATCTGCGGCCGGTTCTGATAGCCGATCCGCAGCGCGTCCGCGAAGCCGCGGGTGATGCACAGGGCGGTCGGCTCGCCGGTGCGTTCCAGCAGGGCGTTGGTGGCCACCGTCGTCCCCATCCGGACCGAGTCGACGTCCCGCCCGAGGTCGGCGTCGGGCGGCAGCAGGGCGCGGATCCCGGCGACGGCGGGGTCGCGGTGGCGGGCCGGGTCGTGCGAGAGCAGCTTGTGGGTCAGCAGCCGGCCGTCCGGGGCCAGCGCCACCACGTCGGTGAAGGTGCCGCCGCGGTCCACCCAGAACTGCCAGCGCCTCGGTGCCATGATCGGCTGCCTCCTCAGTCCCCGGCGTGCGCGAACAGCGCCGCGTGGCGGGCGATCGCCCCGGCGTGGTCGGCGCACTGCTGGTAGCAGCAGGCCAGCAGCACCAGGTCGGCGGCGTCCACCGGGTCGGTGGCGCCGTCGTGCAGCAGCAGCTCGTAGAGCAGTCGCTGGCGCCGGGCGACCTCCGGCAACTCGGTGAGCACACGGGTGACGCCCTCGGGCGCTCCGGACTCCAGGGTGTCGGCCGCCCGTGTCAGCAGGCCCAGCGCCGCCCCGGCGATCCCGCGCAGCGGGGCCAGCAGCCGATCGCCGTACGGCTCGCGCTCCTGCCGCGCCCAGGCCGCCTCCAGCAGGCGCCGCGCCAGCTGCCCGAGCGCCTCCACCTCGCACCCGACGTGGACGCCGACCACGATTCCGGGGCGCCCGTCGAGGGCCGTGGCGGCGTCCTCCTCGGTCCGGGCGCGCAGCTCGGCCAAGGCCTTCTCGGCGGCCGCGATCGCGGCATGGCCGGCGGCCGGGTCGGTCAGCACGGCGGTGGCACCGCGCAGGGCGGAGTGCGCCAGCCGGACGAGGCCGGCCAGCTCGCCGACCAGAGCGCGGTAGCCGGACATCCTGATCACCTCCCGCTCCCCTCGACCAGTGTCTCCCCGCCGCCGCGACGCCGCCCCGGCGGGACGGTGCCCGGCGCCACGCCACCCGGGTGAGCGCAGCGGCAGGTCTGAACTCGTACGGCTCAGTGGTCGCCGCCCACGGGTGCGGATGCGCCGAGAGGGGCGCACGGTGGCCTTAGTACAGGGAGCTTTCAGGTCGCACGCGCCCGCGAATCCGGCGGGTTGCGACCGGTGACGGTGACGCACCGTGCACAGGAACGGCGACCACCGGGTACTCGCCCGGGCTCCACGACCACGAACCACCGAAGGAGACGGCTGATGAGCCGGATCAACCCCATCGATGTCCAGAAGGCCCTGAAGGGCGTCAACTACCCCGCCGACCGTGACGAACTCGTCGAGCGCGCCCGCTCGAACGGGGCTGACGAAACCCTCGTGGACCAGATCTCCGATCTCGATCGGGACAGCTTCGAGGGCCCCGACGAGGTCAGCAACGCGCTCTTCCGCCAGAGCTGACCAGTCGCGGCGGCCGGAGGCCCGGGGACACCCCCGGGCCTCCGGCTCGCTCTCAGCCGTACAGCCGGGCGCCGTCCGCCCTCCGGGAACCCGCCCGGTCCCACCCCACCGGTTTCGGGCCGCGTGGGAGGTTACGGCGATCGCCCGGCCGGGCAGTCGCCCGGTGGGAGGTGGCGCGGATGGACGGGCCGGGGCTCTCCGGGCGCGAACTGCGGATCCTCACGGAGATCGAGAACCACCTGCGAGCGGACCGCCACCTGGACCGTGCCCTGCGCACCATGGGGCACGGCCCCCGTCGGCTGGCGGGCTGGGCGCTGCGGAAGGTCGCCCGGATTCCCGTCTTCGTGTTCTCGGTGCTCGGGGGGCTCTCCGCGGCCCTGCTGCTGATCAGCGTCACCGCGCACTCACCCGCCGCGCTCACGGGCTTCTCCCTGGTCTGGGCGTCGTCGATCGCGCTGGGCGCGGCGCGGGTGGTCGCCCACCGGCGGGGCATCGCCCCGTGACCGCGGCCCGCCCGGCGCCTTCGGCGGGGCGTGGTCGCGCAGCTCGCTGATCACCGCCCAGGCCACCGACACCACCGGCACGGCGACCAGCGCGCCCAGCACCCCGGCCAGCACGGCACCGCCGATCACCGACAGGGCCACCGCCACCGGATGGATGCGCACAGACCAGCCCAGCACCAGCGGGTGCAGCAGGTGCCCCTCGATCTGGCCGATGATCACGATCAGCGCGAGCACCAGCAGCGCCACCACCGGCCCGCGCGCGGCCAGCGCCACCAGCGCGGCGACCGCCAGAGCGATCGGGGAGCCGATCAGCGGCACCAGCGCCGCGACGAACTCCAGCACCATCAGCGGCAGCACCAGCGGCACCCGCAGCACGGCCAGGGCGATGCCGACCAGCACCGCGTTGGTCGCCGCCACGATCAGCACCCCGCGGGTGTAGCCGGCGAAGGTCTGCCAGGCGACCCGCCCGGCCCGGCCCCAGACCGGACGGGCCCGGACCGGGAGCTGGCGCTGCGCCCAGGCCCACATCCGGTCACCGGAGTGCAGGAAGAACACCGAGCAGAACACCGCCAGGGCCAGCCCGGTGGCCATTTCAACCGCCGTGCTGGCCCCGCTGAGCGCGGTGGTCAGCAGGGCCGACCGGTGCGCGGAGAGGAACGCCCCGATCTTCGCCCGCAGGTCCGTGACGGTGCCGGGCCGTACGTGGAGGGGGGCATGGGTGAGCCAGCGGTCGATCCGGCCGAGGCCGCCGCGCAGCTCGTTGCCGATGTCGTTCCACTGGTCGGCCACGTTCGTCCCGACCAGTGCCAGGACCCCGCCGATGAGCGCGACCGCGCACACGTAGGCCACCAGGACGGCGAGCGAGCGGGGCATCACCCGGTCGAGCAGGTCGACCAGCGGGCGCAGCACGGAGGTGATCACCAGCGCCAGGAACAGCGCGATCATCGGCATCCGGAGCTCGCCGAGGACACCGACGGCCAGGTACACGACCACGCCGAGCAGCCCCAGCCGCCAGGCGTACCCGGCGGCGGTGCGCAGCCCGGCCGGCACGCGCTCGGGCGGCGCCGTCGTACGGGCCCGGCGCAGCGCGACCCGGGGCGGCCGGCTGCCGAGCGGCCGGGGGCGCCGGGCCGGCCGTCCCGGGCCGTTCACGCCCACCGGTCGGCTCCACGGCATGGACCGGGCAGGACGGGCAGCACCGGACGCACCGACCGGACGGGCCGGTGCGGCCGAGGGATCCGGTGGGGCTTGCTCATGGGAAGGCTTCCGGGGCCGGCCACGGTCGGCTCAGTCGGGCGTCTCGTGCGGATCCGGCTCGGGGGCCGGCGCGGTCGGTCCGGGCTCCTGCCCGCCGTCCGGACGCTGCTGCCCCTCCTCGGGCACCAACGGCGGCCCGTCGTCGGCAGAACGGGACGGGGGTGTCTCGACCGGGACCGGCAGGTCCTCGGGCACGGGCTCGTCGCGGGTCGGGGCCTGGTCGCTCACGGGGGCTCGCCTCCTTCGTCTCGGTCCCGCTCCGGGCCGCTCTCCACGCCCGCCCCGTCGGTTGGGCGCAGTCGCGTCCGGGCGGCCTCCTCGTGGTGGTTGCCGCAGCGGCCTGGTGTTCCGCGCCGCGGGTTCGTCTCCTGGTCATGGGTGAGCCGGACGCCGCGGCGCCGGTTCCGCACCGGCAGCCAGCCGAGGTGGCCGGCGACCGTGCGGGGAAGGCCCGCGACGGTGGGCCCTGCCGTACACGGAGGCCTCCCGGGTGGAAGTCCTGCCCCCAGCGTCTCTCCGGCTCGGGGGCTCGTACACCTCGGCGGGCGGGTGGCCCGGTTGGGGCGGGCCCCGCCCGCGAGGGCCGTCCGAGCGGTTCGGCGCGCCGCGCGGCATGATGGTCGGGACGGCACCCTGCCGTTGCGAGCGGACCGGGAGCGCACGATGCCAGGGCCAACCGAGGTCCCCAGCGAGGGGGAGAAGCAGAGCGGGAGCCTGCACGTCGTGGTGGACGACCGGGCCTCGGTGCGGGTCGTCACGGTCGTCGGGGAGCTGGACCACGACTCGGCGCACGTGCTGCGCGACGCGCTGGCGCGACCGTTGCACGACGGCGTCCGGCGGATCGTGGTCGACCTCGCTGAACTGCGGTTCTGCGACTCCACGGGCCTGAACATCCTGCTGCGTGCCCGGCTCGACGCGGACGCGAGCGGGCGGACCCTGGAAGTCTCGCGGCCCCGTCCGGTCGTGGCCAGGCTGTTCGAGGTCACCGGCACCGACACGGTGCTGCGGGTCCGGCTCGACCCCGACGCGAAATCCGGCCCCCCGGCGACGGAGGCCGCCACCGACTCCCCGGCTCCCGACCGGGAGTGAGGCGGCCCACCATGAGCCCGCCGCGGAGTGACGGACCGCCGGAGCCGGGGCGGACCAGGCGGCTCGTGTTCGCGGGCGGCGACGGCGCAGTGCGGCGCAGCCGTGAGTTCAGCCGGGCAGGGGAAGACCGAGGCGCGGGTATCTCGGCGACGCGCCAGCGTTTCCCCGGCCCGCGCAGTGGACAGTCGCGCTGCGAGGGGCTGTCGTGGGACGGACCCGGAGGAGGAGCACGATGACGCGCCGCCAGCCGAAGGGGCCGGGTCCGACGTCCGACCGCGTCAGCGCACCCGGGGTGTTCGCCGCAGAGGCTTCGCCATGGGCCGGGGGTACCGTCGTCGTCCTGTACGGCGAACTCGACCTGGACTCGGCCACCGTGCTGAACGAGGTGCTCCAGCCCGCCCTGGCCGAGCCCGCGACCGTCATCGTGATCGACTGCGCCGGGCTGGAGTTCTGCGACTCGACCGGCCTCAACGCCCTGCTGCGCGCCCAGGCCCGCGCGGTCGGCGACGGCAGCCGGATCGAACTGGCCCGCCCCCGGCCGCTGGTCCTGAGGATGCTCGAACTCACCGGTGCCATCGACGCCTTCCCGGTGCGGGACACCGTCCCCGGCTGACCGCGCGCACGGCGGCGGAGGGCCGGGGAAGCGGGGGAGCGGAAGGGAGTCGGACATGGCCGGGGTGCTGATCGACGGTGACGACCTGGTCGTTCGCCTCGCCTGGTGGGAGCGGATCGTGGCCCGCCGCAGGGAGGTTCGGGTGCCGCTGGAGGCCGTCACGGCGGTCGAAGTGGAGCCGGACCGCTGGCGGGCGCTGCGCGGCGTCCGGGTGGGCGGAGTGGCCGTGCCCGGCGCGCTCTGCCTGGGTGTCTGGCGGCACAAGGACGGACGGGACTTCGTCGCTCTGCGCGGCCACCGGCACGCCGTGCTGTGCGTGGGGCTGCGCCCGCCGGAGCCGTTCGCCGGGCTCGCCGTGGAGACGGACGACCCGTTGCGGACCGCCGCCGAGCTGCGCACGGTCCGTGGGCTCGCCGCTCCCGCCTGAGCCGCTCCTGCCTGAGCCGCTCCTGCCTGAGCCGCGGCCGCCTGAGCGCGGTGCGCGGGGCTGCCGCCCCCGGGCTTCTGGTGGCACAGTGGGAGCAGGGCGGTGGCCCGCCGCCCTGGTCGGGATGCCAGAAGGCGCCCGGCCGTGCGATCCGGACGGTGGACGGATGGACGAGCACCCTGAGATCGGGCTTGCCGAACAGTCGCTGCAGCAGCTGCTCGCCGGGCTCACGGCCGTCCGCGACGGCGACTTCCGCACGCGACTGGACCCGGACCGGCCGGGGGAGCTGGGGCAGATCGCCACGGTCTTCAACGGGATGTCCGAGCAACTGTCCAGAGTCACCTCGGAGGTGACCAGGGTCGCCCGCGAGGTCGGTACGGAGGGCCGGCTCGGCGGGCAGGCCCAGGTGCCGGACGCGACCGGGACGTGGCTGGACCTCACCGACTCGGTCAACGCGATGGCGGGCAACCTGACCGGCCAGGTCCGGGGAATCGCACGGGTGGCCACCGCGGTGGCCGAGGGAGACCTCACCCAGAAGATCCGGGTGGACGCGCGCGGCGAGATCCTGGACCTCAAGGAGACCCTCAACACGATGGTCGACCAGCTGTCCGCCTTCGCCGACGAGGTCACCCGGGTGGCCGGGGAGGTCGGTACGGCCGGGAACCTGGGCGGACAGGCGACCGTCCGGGGTGTCTCCGGCACCTGGAAGGACCTCACCGACAACGTCAACGTGATGGCCTCCAACCTCACCGGCCAGGTCCGCTCGATGTCCGAGGTGGCGACCGCCGTCGCGCGCGGGGACCTCTCCAAGAAGATCACCGTGGAGGCCAAGGGCGAGGTCGCGGCGCTCGCGGCCGCCATCAACACCATGGTGGACACCCTCTCGGTGTTCGCCGACGAGGTGACGAGGGTCGCCCGCGAGGTCGGCACCGAGGGCATCCTCGGCGGCCAGGCCCGGGTGCCGAACGTCGCCGGGACGTGGAAGGACCTCACCGACAGCGTCAACTTCATGGCGCACAACCTGACCAGCCAGGTCCGCAACATCGCCCAGGTGACCACGGCCGTCGCCGAGGGCGACCTCACCCGCAAGATCGACGTCGACGCGCGGGGGGAGATCCTGGAGCTGAAGACCACCGTCAACACGATGGTGGAACAGCTGAGTTCCTTCGCTGCCGAGGTGACCAGGGTGGCCCGCGAGGTCGGCACCGAGGGCCGGCTCGGCGGCCAGGCCGAGGTCGAGGGAGTGTCCGGCACGTGGAAGCGGCTAACCGAGAACGTCAACGAGCTGGCCGGCAACCTGACCCGGCAGGTCCGGGCGATCGCCGAGGTCACCAGCGCCGTCGCGGCCGGCGACCTCACCCGCTCGATCACGGTGGACGCCTCCGGCGAGGTCGCCGACCTCAAGGACAACATCAACGCCATGGTCGAGTCGCTGCGCGAGACCATCCAGGCCAACCAGGAACAGGACTGGCTGAAGACCAACCTGGCCCGCTTCTCCTCCGCCATCCAGGGCCGCCGGGGCATCCAGGCCGTCGCCGACATGATCACCGAGGAGCTGACGCCCCTGGTCGACGCCCAGTACGGCGCCTTCTTCCTGGCAGAGGAGACCGACGGCGGCACCGAACTGGCCCGGATCAGCGCCTACGGCCGGGCGGCGGACGAACTCTCCGACCAGCGGGTCAAGTTGGGCGAATCCCTGGTCGGCCAGGCAGCGCGCAGCCGGCGGATCGTCGCGGTCGACGAGCTCCCGCCCGGCTACGCCGTCATCGCCTCCGGCGCCGGGGCCTGCGACGCCCGCTCGCTCGTCCTGCTGCCCATCGCGCTGGAGGAATGGCTGCTCGGCGTCCTGGAGTTCGCCTCCGTACACCCCTTCACCGAGGTGCACCGCGACTTCCTGGCCCAGTTCGCCGAGGCCTGCGGCGTCAACATCGGCACCCTGCTGGCCAACGCGCGCACCGACGAACTGCTCGGCGAGTCCCAGCGACTCACCGCCGAACTGCAGGCCAGGTCGGAGGAGCTGCAGTCGGGGCAGGAGGAACTCCAGCGCTCCAACGCCGAGCTGGAGGAGCAGGCCGCGCTGCTCGCCGAGCGCAACCGGGACATCGAGGCGAAGAACCTGGAGATCGAACAGGCCCGCCAGGAACTGGAGGAACGGGCCCGGCAGTTGAGCCTGACCTCGATGTACAAGTCCGAGTTCCTGGCCAACATGAGCCACGAGCTGCGCACCCCGCTGAACAGCCTGCTGATCCTCGCCCAGCTGCTCGCCCAGAACGCCACCGGCAACCTCAGCCCCAAGCAGGTCGAGTACGCGGGCGTCATCCACTCCGCCGGCGCCGACCTGCTGCAGCTCATCAACGACATCCTCGACCTCTCCAAGGTCGAGGCCGGCAAGATGGAGCTGGCCCCGGAACCCTTCGCGGTGCGCGAGCTGCTGGAGTACGTCGAGTCCAGCTTCCAGCCCCTCGCCGACCAGAAGGGCCTGACCTTCGGCGTCGCCGTCGACCGGTCCGTCCCGGACGAACTCGTCACCGACCAGGCACGGCTGCGCCAGGTGCTGCGCAACCTCCTCTCCAACGCGATCAAGTTCACCGACAACGGCCGGGTGGAACTGCGGATCCAGTGCGTCGAGGGCCCGGAGCTGCCGCTCGAACTCGGCCGGGTGGGGGCGGCGGTGGCCTTCCACGTCGAGGACACCGGCATCGGTATCGAACTGGACCAGCTGGACACCATCTTCGGCGCCTTCCAGCAGGCCGACGGCACCACCAGCCGTCGTTACGGCGGCACCGGCCTCGGGCTGTCGATCAGCCGGGAACTCGCCCGGCTGCTCGGCGGCACCCTCACCGTCACCTCCACCGCGGGGGCGGGCAGCCGCTTCACCTTCTACCTGCCCGTCGCCTCGTCCGAGCGGCGCGCCACCGCCCCGGAGGGCGGGTCCGGGGTGCTGGTGGTCGAACCCGAGCCGCTCGGCCTGCTCACCCTGCTCACCCGCGCCGCCGTCGAGTCCCTGGGCACCGCCGGCCCGGAGGTGCGGATCGACAGCGCCCAGGACGAACCGGGACTGCGGGCCGCCCTCGCCGCCGGGCCGCACCGCTGCGTGGTGCTCGACCTCGCCCACTCCGGCGAACTCGCGCCCGCCCTGCTCGACGCGCTCGGGGACGGCGCGGCCGTCCTCGGCTACCAGGGCGACGGCGCGGCCGCCCCGACCGCGGTGGGCGGAGTGGAACTCACCCACGGACTGGACGACCTGCGCGAACGCGTGATCCGGCGGCTCGGCGGACGCCACCCGGCCGCCCCCGGCCCGGACGCCGCCGTGGCCGCCGACGAGCGGCTCGCCGGGCGGACCGTCCTGATCGTCGACGACGACGTACGCAACGTGTTCGCCCTGGCCTCCGCCCTGGAGGAGAGCGGGCTGACGGTGCTGCACGCCACCGACGGAAGGACCGGGCTCGACCTGCTGCGCGATCACCCCGAGACCGACCTCGTGCTGATGGACGTCATGATGCCCGGCCTCGACGGCTACGCCGCGATCGCCGCCATCCGCGCCGACGAGCGCTTCGCCCGGCTGCCGGTCATCGCCGTCAGTGCGAAGGCCATGCCCGGCGACAAGGACAAGAGCCTCGACGCGGGCGCCGACGACCACGTCACCAAACCCGTCGACACCGCCCGGTTGATCGACCGGATGCACCACTGGCTGGACACGCCGTGACCGCCCGGCCCGAGCACGAGGAGACCACGGCCCGGGCGCTCGCCGGGACGGTCCGCCGGCTGCAGGACGCGGCCATCCGGCAGCGGGCCGAGGCCCGCACCCGCAGCGTGGTCGACCTGGCCACCGGCATCCTGTCCGAGCGCCTCGGGATCCTCCCCGCGGAGGCGGCCGCCCACCTGGTCCGGCTGGCCCGGGAGGCCGGTGTCACGGTCGCGGCGCTCGCCGCGGACATCGTTGGGCTGCCGACGGCCGGAGCCGGGACGGCCGGGGAGTCGGCAGCGGAGGGGGAGCCGGCAGCGGAGGGGGAGCCGGCAGCGGAGGGGGAGGACGCGTCGGCAGGCGGGACGGACGGGCGGCAGGCGGCCGAGGCGGCGCAGGGGCTCACCCGGAGGCTCGCGACCGCGGCGCCGCCCGTCGCCCCCGCCCTCGCCGCCGAGCCCGACCTGCAGCGAGCCGCGGGAGCCGTCCTGGAGCAGCTGGCGGCCTCGCTCGACGTCCGTGCCCTGGCGGTCTGGCAGCGCCTGCCGGGCGGCGGCCTCTGCCTCGCCGCGCACAGCGGACTCGCCGAGGCCGAGGCCGAGGCCTGGAGCCGGGTCCCGCCCGGCGTCGCCACCCCGGCCCAGCAGGTGGTCGGCGGCGCGGCGGAGCTGTGGCCCGGCGATCCGGCCGCCGCCGGTCCGTCCGTCGGGCCCGGATCCGCCCGGGCCGTCCTGCCGCTGCTGGAGGCGGGCCGGCGCCTGGGCGCGCTGGAGGTGCTCTGGCCCGGGCCCGGTCCGACCCTCACCCCGCCGCAGTGCCGGCAGCTGCGGGCCCTGGCCGAGCTCTGCACGACCCTCCTCGGCCCGGTCGGCCAACCGCCGATGCCCCAGGACCAGGACATCCTGCTGGAGGGCCTGCTCACCCCCGCGCTGCTGCTGGAGCCCCAGCTCAAGGGCGGCCAGCTCGTCGACTTCGCCATCCGGCGGGTCAACGCGCAGTTCCGCGACCCGCTCGGCCGACCCCGCGACGCGCTGGAGGGCGCCTCGTTCCTGGAGGCCTACCCCGCCGCCGGCGCGAGCGGACTGTTCGAACGGCTGCTCAGGGTGCACCGGACCGGCGTCCCGCTGACCGGCGAGGTCGTCCGGCTGGTCCTCCGGGACGGGCCGTTCGCGGTGCCCGCCACCGTACGGCTGGCCGTCGCCCCGCTCGGCGGGCGGCTGCTGGTCGGCTGGGACGCGGCGACCGGGCCGCCCGGCGGCGACGAACAGGCGGCGCTGCTGAGCCAGGCCCAGCGGCTGGCCCGGGTCGCCGGTTTCGAGGAGGACGCCGAGCACCGCAGGATCCGCTGGAGCGACGGCCTGTGGCAGCTCTTCGGCCTGCCCGCCGGAGCGCAGCCCGTCCCGCTGGTCGAGCTCGCCCGGCACGTCCACCCGGACGACGAACCCGCCGTGCGCCGCCTGGTCGACACCGTCCGGCAGCGGCGGCGTGCCTCCTCCGCGGTGTTCCGGCTCGCCCGCCCGGGCGGCGCCTACCACTACACCCGGGTCATCGCCGAACCCGTCCTCGACGACGGGGGCCGGCTCGTCGGGGTGCGCGGCGCCTACCACGACGTCTCCGCCCAGCACCGCACCGAGATCGCCCTCGGCGCCACCCGGGCACGGCTGGCCGACAGCGAGCAGGAGTCGGCCGAACGCGCCCAGCTCGCCCTGCGGCTCCAGCAGGCCATCCTGCCCGCCGAGCCCCCGCTCGACGTGACCGGCCTGCGGGCGGCGGTGCGCTACCGCCCCGCCGCCAAGCGCGACCGGGTCGGCGGCGACTGGTACGACGTGCTGCCGCTGCCCGACAAACGCGTCCTGCTCGCCGTCGGGGACGTCGCCGGGCACGGCGTCGGCGCCGCCACCGGAATGGTCGCGCTGCGCCACGCGCTGCGCGGCCTGGCCGTCACCGGGGCGGGCCCGGCCCAGCTGCTGGAGTGGGCCAACACGGTGGCGCTGCGGGAACCCGGGCAGGTCACCGCCACCGCCGTGTGCGTGCTGCTCGACCCGGCCGGCGGCGAACTGCGTTGGGCGCGGGCCGGACACCTGCCGCCGATCCGGCTGGGCGGCGACGGCGCGCACGTGCTGCCGCTGCCGCACGGGGTGCTGCTCGGGGCCCTGGAGGAGGCCCGGTACGAGGAGTGCAGCTTGCACCTGTCCACAGGGGACGTCCTGCTGCTCTACACCGACGGCCTGGTCGAACGGCGGGACCGGCCGGTGGAGGACTCCGTCGACCAGCTGATCCGCACGGCCGGGGCGCCGGGCCCGGACCTGGAGGCCTACCTGGACCGGCTGCTCGACCTCAGCCCCGCCGACACCGACGACGACACGTGTCTGATCGCGGTACGGGTCGAGTAGGGCGCCCGTGCCCGTGCTCGGTCGGGGCCCCGGAACGTTACGGACGCAGCCCGCCGGGTAGGCGCGGCCCTGGAACGGGGGGCGACCGACCGGGACGGAAGGGGAATCCCCCATGCTGCTGCTAGGACTTCTGCTGATGGCGGCCTCCGGCGCCTTCATCGGGCTGCTGATCGCCGACAACCTCGCCGGCGGGCCGGAGTACCAGGTGACCGTCCTGGGCAACGACCTCGTGAAGCTGAACAGCCTCGCCGTCTTCCTCGCCGGCGTCGCCCTCGCCCTGCTCTTCTGCCTGGGCCTGGCCCTGATGGCTCTGTCCCGGCGCGCCGTCCGGGGCGCCTCCCGGCGTCCGGTGGCGGCTACCCGGTACCGCGGCGGCTCCCGCCGGGTGGTGGAGCCGGTCGCCCCGCCCGAGACCCTCGACGATCCGGGCGGGACGGCACCCGTGACACGTGAGGAACGCGCTGCCGAACAGGGCGGCCGGGCCGGGGCCCCGCGGGAGCCGCAGCGGCGGCGGCACCTCTTCGGGCACTGATCCGGGGCGCCTCGGGGGACTGATCCGGGGCGCCTCTTCGGGAAACCGCCCCGGGGCGCCGGAGCCCCGGGAGACGGGCGGGACGTACGACACGGCACGACCAGGGACACCGGACGGAGGAGGGAGGTGCGGTCGGATGGGTGGAGTTCGGGTGCCCGCACGCTCGCGCTCCTCCCCGTGGCCCTGGGCGCGCCGACTGCCGCTGTCCGCCCGTCCGGGTGCGGTCGCCGATGCGCGCTCCTGCACCGCCGGGTTCCTGGCCGACGTCGACGACGCCCGGATGGTCGCCGACGCCGTCCTGCTGGTGTCCGAGCTGGTCGGCAACGCCATCCGCCACACCGGCGCCCCGGGCTCGCTGCTCCTGGTGCGCTGCCCGGGGCTGCTGCGGATCGAGGTCAGCGACGCCAGTCGTCGTCCGCCCCTGCCGAGGGCGCCGTCCGGCCCGAGCGAGAACGGCGGCCTCGGCCTGTTCCTGCTGAGCCGCCTCGCCCTGCGCTGGGGCTGGCGTCCGGCCGGGCCGGGCAAGGCCGTCTGGTGCGAGCTGCGGATCCCCGAGGACTGACGGGCCGCCCGGCCACTCGCGCGGTCACCTCGTCGGACCTGCCTCGCCCGTCGGGTGGCGACCGAGGTAGGTCAGGACCGCGAGGACCCGGCGGTGGCCGCTGTCGGCCGGGGAGAGGCCGAGCTTGGCGAAGACGTTGCCGATGTGCTTGTGCACGGCGTTGTCGGTGATCACGAGACGGGCCGCGATCGTGGTGTTGTCCGCCCCCTCGGCCATCAGGGCGAGCACTTCGCGCTCGCGCGGGGTCAGGTCGGCGACCGGGTCCCGGGCGTGACGGGTGAGCAGCTGACCGATCACCTCGGGGTCCATGACGGTGCCTCCGTCGGCGACCCGACGCAGCGCGTCGACGAACTCGCCCACCCGCCCCACCCGGTCCTTGAGGAGGTAGCCGACGCCGCCACGGCCGTCCGAGACCAGCTCCCCGGCGTACTGCTGCTCCACGTACTGGGAGAGGACCAGCACGGGCAGGCCCGGGTGCCGCCGGCGGGCCAGGATGGCGGCGCGGACGCCCTCGTCGCGGAAGGTGGGCGGCAGTCTCACGTCCACGATCGTGACGTCCGGCCGGTGCTCGGCGACGGCGGCGAGGAAGCCGGGAGCGTCCTTGGCTACGGCGGCGACGTGGCAGCCCTTGGCGGTGAGGAGGAGTTCCAGCCCGCTGGAGAGCAGGACGTTGTCCTCGGCGATCACGACGCGCACGGCAGGCTCACCCCGATCGTGGTCGGGCCGCCACCGGGGCTGTAGACGCGGACGGTGCCGTCCAGGGCCAGGACCCGGTGGCGGATGCCGGCGATGCCGGTTCCCCGGGTTTCGTCGGCGCCGCCGATCCCGTCGTCGGTGACCTCGATCGACAGCCGGTTGCCGTCGCGGGCGACCCCGACGCTGGTCCGGGTAGCCCGGCTGTGCCTGGCGGCGTTGGTGAGCGCCTCGGCGATCGTGAAGTACGCCACGGCCTCGACCGCCGCCGGGACCGCACCGAGCTCGCCGATGTCGAGGGTGGCGTCGACCGCCGATCCGGCTGCGAGCGCGGCCAGCGCCCCGGCGAGGCCGCGGTCGGCGAGGATCGGCGGGTAGATCGTCCGGATCACCGCGCGGAGTTCCACCATGGCCGCCTCGGTGGTCTCATGGGCCTCCGTCAGGAGCCGGGCCACCGTCCCGGGGTCCTCGTCGAGGAGTTCACGGGCCACGCCCAGCCGCATCGCGACGGCCACCAGCCGGGCCTGGGTCCCGTCGTGCAGGTCGCGTTCGATCCGGCGCAGTTCCGCGCCGTGCGCGGTCATGGCACCGGCCCGGGTCTCGGTCAGCGCGTCCACCCGCCGCGCCAGGCTCTCGGTGACCGAGGGAGACAGCAGGGTCACGCAGACCCGGGCGTGCAGCCGCGCCAGTACGGGGGCCAGCCGGTGGGTCAGGGCCGCGAGCACGACCGCCTGCGCCGTTCCCAGGGTCAGCGCCGTGCCCCACCCGGTCAGGGGGACACCGGCGGCGAAGCCGCCCGCGCGGGTGCCGGCGGGCAACGCCCACCACAGCGGCACCGTGACGGCCGTGGTGACGGCGTTGCCCGCGCACAGCAGCACGACGAGCCCGAACGCCAGGCCCGTGGCGGTGCACGAGCCCAGCCACCCGAGGACGCGCCACGCACCGACCCGGACGGGTCCGGAGGGAGGAACGAGCAGCAGCCGGTCGGCGCGGCGGCGGTGCCAGGACGCCCAGGCGCGGGACGCCTTCGGAACGGCGAGTACGGGCAGCGCGGGCAGGGCGAGCACGGCGGTGCACAGGCTTCCCAGGAGATAGCCCAGAGCGTGCCACGTCGCTGGTCCGCGGGCCCCATGGAGGTTCATCCGCACAAGTCTGGTCCATCGCGACCGCGCCCGGCACTACAGCCCACTACCCCCTTTTCCCACCGGCGGACGGTACCGACCGTCCACCCCGGCCGGACCTAGCGTCAACGCCATGACGAACACACCGAACGCCCCGGCACGACGACTCGGCCGCGCCGTCCGGCGGACCCTGGCACTGGCCGCGGTCATGGCCGCGACCCTGGCCACCCACCTGCCCAGCGCCACGGCCGCCCGGCAGCACGACGACCGGAGCCGGCTTCGGCGCGACGCCGACGCGATCACCGCCCTCGGCGTGACGGGCGTACAGGCGCGCCTGGTCACCCGGGACGGCCGGACCGTGGCCGCCACCAGCGGCGTCGCCGACCTGACGACCCGGCGGCCGGTCCCCGCGGACGGCCACTTCCGGATCGCCAGCGTCACCAAGGCCTTCGTGGCGACCGTGACCCTGCAACTCGTCGGCGAGGGAAGGCTCTCCCTGGACGACCCGGTCGAACGATGGCTGCCCGGCGTGGTGTCCGGAAACGGCAACGACGGCAAGGCGATCACCGTTCGGCAACTGCTCCAGCACACCAGCGGCATCCACGACGACTATCCGGATTACACGTCGGCGGAGGACTTCCGGCGGCACCGGTACGACACGTTCTCCCCGGAGCAGACCGTCGCCCGTGCGATGAGCCACCGGCCGGACTTCGAGCCCGACAAGGAGTGGCGGTACAGCAACACGGGCTACGTCCTGCTCGGCATGATCATCGAGCGGGCCACCGGCCACCCCTGGCACGAGGAGGTGCGGGACCGGATCGTCCGGCCGCTCGGCCTCGACCACACCTCCTGGCCGGGTGCCTCGCCCACGCTGCCCCGGCCGCACGCCCACACCTACCAGGCCTTCCGGGCCGACGAGCCGCTCGTGGACGTCACCGAGCAGGTCGGCTCGGGCGTCAACGGAGAGGCCGGGCTCGTCTCCACCACCGCCGACCTCGACCGGTTCTTCCGCGCCCTGCTCGGCGGCCGGCTCCTGCCGGCGGCCCAGCTGGCCCAGATGCAGGAGACCAGGGCGGCCACCGAGTACGACCCGATCATGCCCGGCGTCACCGACGGACTGGGGATCTTCTCCCGCCCGCTGACCTGCGGCGGGGTCTACTGGGGCCACGAGGGCGGTGACGCCGGCTGGATCACCGCTGCCGGGGTCACCGCCGACGGCCGGCGCAGCGTCACCGTCTCCCTCTCGGGCGTCCGCGCCGACACCGGCGACGACGTCCGCCAGGTGGAACAGGCCGAGAGCGAGCTGGTCGACGACGCCCTCTGCGGCGCGACCGCCGACCCCGGCCGGCAGAAGGGCTGAGGCCCCCCGGAGACCGGGAACCGCTTCAGCCGACGCCGGCGCCGATGCCCCCGCCGACGGTGAAGGTGGAGACGGTGCCGTCCGCCCCGGCCAGGCCGACCGGCCGAGACGTTCCCGAGCGGTCGACGGTGCCCCCGGCCGGTCACGCCGGGGGAATCGGGCCGAGGTAGGTGCCGCCGGAGGCGTCGATGGCCTGGCCGGTCACCCAGCGGGCCTGGGGGCCCGCCAGAAAGGCCACCACGTCGGCGACGTCGTCGGGCCGGCCGATCCGCCCCAGGGCGGTGATCGACTCCAGGCCGGCCATCGCCTCCGGGACGCCCGTCCAGGCCGAGGTCATGCCGGTGAGGACCACGCCGGGGTTGACGGTGTTCACGGTGATCCCGCGCCGCCCCAGGTCGTTGGCGAGCGGTGCGGCCAGGGCCGCCAGCGCCGTCTTGCTGACGCTGTAGCCGATCTGGACCGGTGAGCCGATCCGGGTGGCAGCCGAGGCCATGTTCACGATCCGCCCGCCGTCCCGCAGCAGCGGCAGCGCCCGCTGGATCACGAAGACCGGCGTGCGCACGTTGATCACCATCAGCCGGTCGAACTCCTCCTCGGTGAGCTGCCCGATCGTGCCGGCCAGGTGGATCCCGGCGTTGTTGACCAGGACGTCCAGGCCGTCCTCGCCGTGCTCGGCCAGCCCGGCGGTGAGGCCCTCGAACAGGCGGTCCAGCGCGTCGCCCTCGCCGAACCGGGCCTGCACCGCGAACGCCCGGCCGCCAGCCTCGGCGATCAGCTTCACCGTCTCCTCGGCCGCTTCCGCGTTGCCGCCGTAGTGCACCGCGACCAGCGCGCCGTCGGCGGCGAGCCGCCGTGCGACCGCCCGCCCGATCCCGCGCGAACCACCGGTCACCAGTGCCGTCCTGCCGTCCAGGCCGCCCATGCTCGCCGCCCCTCCCGTCGCACCGGCCTGTTCCGGTGCCGGTTCCGGGTCGTCACGGCCCGTCGCCGGACGACCCCTCATGCATCCCCCGGAGCCCGGAGCCCGCCCACCGATGCGGCCCGAGGGCCCGTCCCCGCCGACCGCTCCCGTGACGCCCGGTCACCGGCGGAGGACCATCTGACCATCACTCCCGGGGCCGATGCCCCATGCGCCCGGGACGGTGGGCGGACCAGACTGCTGGCATGCGGCGGGTCGCACACGAAGAGAGGGCGGTCATGAGTGCGGAGAGCGCGCGGAGCGTCCGGTGGCGGCCCCGGCCGGGGCAGGCGGACCGACAGCTGGCGATGGCGGGGCTGTGGGCGATCGTCTGCCTGGCCGCGGGCGGTCTGTGGGCCGGGTACGTGCTGAGCCACCTCGGCACGCCCGGGATCGGCGAGCCGGCCCGGCACCTGGCGGTGCTGGGGTACGGGCTCGCCGCCGTCGCCGGCGGGGTGCTGCTGCACGTCCACCGGCCCGGACTGGAGCTGGGCTGGGTGCTGCTGGCGTACGGGGCGGCGCTGATCCTCCCGCTGGCCGCCGAGACGCCGGTCTGGACCCAGGTGGGCGATCCGCGGTACGTCGCGGGCGTGGTGGTGCTGAAGTCGGTCGGCTACACCGTCAGCGGCACGATCTGGCAGGCACTGCCGCTCTGGCTCCCGTACGGCAGGCTGCCCGATCGCCGCTGGTGGCCGGCGATCGGCGCGGTGGGCCTGTGGGTGCTGCCCCAGGCGAGCTACTACGTGTACCAGTCCACCGTCTTCGGCCGCCCCAACCCGCTCGCCGAAACCACCGTCGCCGACTGGCTGCGGAGCTTCAACGGGCAGCTGCACCTCACCCAGCCGATCGTCTGGGGCGCCCTGACCCTCCTGGCGGTGCTCGTGCCGCTCGTCCGCACCCGCCACGTGGACCGGCGGCGCCGGCAGAACGTCCTGGCCGCGCTCGCCGTCTACCTGCTCTGGGCCGGCGCCGAGGCCGGCTACTACCTCAACGGCCAGAGCAGCGCCTCCTACACGGCCCATGCGGCCACCTCCGCGCTGTGGACGGTCACCCTCGCGGCGGTCGTGGTGCGCGACGGCTCCTGGCGGCTGGACCGCTCGGCCCGTCGGGTGCTGGTCGGCCTGCTGGTCGCCACCGGACTGACGGTCGCCTTCGTGCTGCTGGCCGGACTGCTGTCCACCATGCTGCTGCCCGGCCACGGTGTGGGTGCGCTGTGCGTGGTGGCGGGCATCTTCCTGCTCGCCAGCGGCCTGCCCCAGGGCGTGAGCCGGGCCTCCGGCATCGTCGACCGCTGGTACTACGGCTCGCGCGCGCAGCCGTACCAGGTGCTGCGCAGCCTGGCGGGCCGGGTCAGCCAGACGGTCGACCCGCAGGACGTGCCCGCCGTGCTCTGCGGCACGGTCGGTGACGAACTGCGGCTGCCCGGGGTCGCGCTGACCGTCTCCACCCGGGGCGGCGAACGTCGGCTAGCCGCCGTGGGGGAGCCCCCGGGCAGCGGCGAGCGCTTCCCCCTGGTCCACCGCGGCAGCGAGATCGGCCGGCTGACCGTCGCCCTGCGCCCCGGCCAGCGCGCGCTCGACGACAGCGACCGCGACATCCTGCGCTCGCTCGCCGACCAGGCCGCACCCGCCGTCGCCTCGCTCCAGCTGATGGAGGACCTCCGGGCCAGCCGCGAGCAGATCATCGCGACCCGCGAGGAGGAGCGCCGGCAGCTGCGCCGCGACATCCACGACGGGCTCGGCCCGATGCTGGCCGGCCTGCGGCTGCGGCTGCAGGGAGCCGCCGCGGTGGACGACCCGGCGCGCTTCGCGGGCGCACTGGAGGACCTCGCGGACGACCTCGCCGCGGCCGTCCGCGAGGTCCGGCGGATCACCGACCGGCTCGGGCCCACCGCGCTCGGCGACTACGGGCTGACCCGGGCGCTGCGCCGCCTCACCGACACCTTCAGCGGCGCGGAGCTCGCCGTCACGGCCCGGCTGGCCCCGGACCCGCTGCCCGACCTGCCCGCCGCGGTGGGGGTCGCCGTCTACCGGATCACGGCGGAGGCGCTCAACAACGTGCTGCGCCACGCGCGGGCGAGCAGCGCCACCGTGACCGTCCGGGTGGACCCGGGAGTGCTGGAACTCACCGTCGAGGACGACGG
This sequence comes from Kitasatospora sp. NPDC059648, assembly GCF_042734825.1. Taxonomy (NCBI): domain Bacteria; kingdom Bacillati; phylum Actinomycetota; class Actinomycetes; order Kitasatosporales; family Streptomycetaceae; genus Kitasatospora; species Kitasatospora sp. NPDC059648. The sequence goes on from NZ_JBHWDU010000010.1 coordinate 103,034, forward strand.
GCAGGGCCCGGGCCGCAGCGACACCGGGTACCCGGGGGTGGGGCTGCGGTCGATGAGCGAACGGGCGGCGGAGGTCGGCGGCACCTGCACCGTGGACCCCGTCGAGGGCCTCGGCGGCGGCACCCGGGTGCACGCGCTGCTGCCGCGCAATCCGGCGGGCGGCTGACCGCGGCGCGGCGGGGCGGCCAGCGGTGTCAGTCGCGGTTCGGCGGGCCGGGGCACTTCCGACGGGGCTTGCCCGGCTTCGCCGCGGCCCCGGCCGGGCCGCTCCCGACCGGGGCCTTGCGGGCCCGGACGGCACGGACGATCACGATCGCCAGGCCGATGACCGCAGCGGCACCGGCGACCGCCACCGCGTTGGCCGATCTGGCGCTCATGCTGTCCTCCGGGGAGGATGGCGCAGGCCGGTCGACCCGCCCCTCCACGGCACCGCCGCGCCCGCCCATGCGCATGGGACCACGGTCCCGTCCCGGTCCCGGGCGCCGACTACGCGCTGTGCGGCCCCGAGACCTCCAGCGTGGCCGCCGCCCAGGCCCGCACTCGCTCGGGGAACCCCGCGGCCGGGAAGGTCCCGCCCTGCGCGACCTGCTCGATGGTGACGGTGAAACCGCCCCTCGGCGCCTCACGCCCCACCGGGACGGCCGTACCACGGGCGGCCCCGCCCGGCGCGGCCCCGGCCTTCACCCGGTGCGAGTTCGCGGCGCGGGCCCGCCCGATCAGCCGCTGCACCGCAGGCAGCCCGCCGTCGAGGTACGCCTGCAGCAGGCCCCGCGCTGCCGCCCCGCCGTCGGCGGGCAGCCGGCCGGCGTGCTGCAGAAGGAAGCAGGACACCGACACGCCGTGCAGCGGCCCCCACGGCTCCGCCCGCGAGTGGTCCAGCGCCAGCAGCCCGTGGAACAGCTCCTCGCACGCCCGAGCACCGCACTCCCCGCAGGGATCCGTCACGTCCCGACCTCCTTGCTCATGTACATCGACGACACCCCGTAGCCGCTGCGGCGGTACAGGGCGATGGCTGCCTCGTTGCCGCCGAACACGTTCAGGGCGAGCGCCCTCATGCCCTCCCGGGCGACGAGCCGCTCGGCGGCGGCGAGGATGGCGGTGCCGTACCCCTGACGGCGGAACGACGGGAGGACGCGTACGTGGTAGAGCCAGGCGGAGTCGGAGGTGCCGGCCCCGGCGCGCGGATCGGGGCCGATCCAGGCGGTGCCGACGGTCCGGCCCGACTCGTTCTCGGCCACCACCAGGTGGTGGCCGGTGGTGTCCAGGCCCTCGGGCAGGAACCTGGCGGTGCCCTGGCGGGTGCGCTCCCGGGCCAGTTCCTCGGGCATGAGCCTGGCGAGTTCGCGCACCGTCTCCGCTTCGCGCTCCTCGGTGGCCGACCGGTACTCGGCCGGGGTCATCCGGCGCAGGGTCACTGTCTGCTCGTCCATGCCGCCATCCTCGGCCGGAGGGCGGCCGCGGCGAAAGCGCTTTTGCGGCGGGTGGGGCGAGGGCGTGGTACCGCGGTACTACGGACGGCCCGATGATCAGCCCGCGGTGCCACGGATCGGGCGCCGCCCGCCCTTAGCGTGGAGGCGTGGGTGGCCGGGACGGCCCGGCCCCTGGACGTAAGGGCGAGCGATGATCGAGGCGCACCAGCTGACGAAGCGGTACGGCGAGAAGACCGCCGTGGACGGGCTGGACTTCACGGTCCGGCCGGGAGCGGTGACCGGGTTCCTCGGGCCCAACGGCGCGGGGAAGTCGACCACCATGCGGATGATCGTCGGACTGGACGCGCCCACCAGCGGCTCGGTGCGGGTCAACGGCCGCCGGTACGCCGAGCACGCCGCGCCGCTGCAGGAGGTCGGCGCCCTGCTGGAGGCCAAGTCGATCCACCCCGGCCGTTCGGCCTTCAACCACCTGATGGCCCAGGCCCACACCCACGGCATCCCGCGCCGCCGGGTCGAGGAGGTCATCGAGCTCACCGGCCTCCAGTCGGTGGCCCGCAAGCGCGCCGGGGCGTTCTCGCTCGGCATGGGCCAGCGGCTCGGCATCGCGGCCGCCCTGCTGGGCGACCCCGCCACGGTCATGCTGGACGAGCCGGTCAACGGGCTCGACCCCGAGGGCGTGCTGTGGATCCGCAACCTGCTCACCTCGCTCGCCGCGGAGGGCCGGACGGTCTTCGTCTCCTCGCACCTGATGAGCGAGGTCTCGCTGGTCGCCGACCACCTGATCATCGTCGGACGCGGCCGGCTGCTGGCCGACACCACCGTGCAGGAGCTGGTCCAGCAGGCCGGCGGCGACGTCGTCAAGGTGGCCAGCGCCGACCCGGCCCGGCTGCGCTCCCTGCTCGCCGGACCGGGCGTGGAGATCACCGGCCGCACCGGCTCGGAGGAACTGCTGGTCAGCGGGCGGACGGCCCGAGAGATCGGCCTCACCGCCGCCGAGCACGGCATCGCCGTGTTCGAACTGACCCCCCGCACGGTCTCCCTGGAGGAGGCGTTCATGGACCTCACCCGGGACGCCGTCGAGTACCACGGCACCACGACCACCACCGAGACCACGAGGAGCGCGGCATGAGCGGGCGAAGCGAGCGAATCATCGAGAGGCGCGCACTGTGCGAAGCACCTGCCGAGCGCAGCGAGGTGGGCGCGTGAGTACGGTCACCCCGAGCCAGACGTCGTCCACGCCCGCAGAGCTGCGCACCGCCCGTCCCGCGTACAAGGTGACGGCCGCCCGCGTGCTGCGCTCGGAGTGGGCCAAGCTGTGGTCGCTGCGCTCCCCCTGGATCACCCTCGGCCTGGCGCTGCTGTTCCTGGTCGCCTTCGGCATGATCGCCGCCTTCCAGTTCAAGTCGCGGATCACCTCCGGCCGCCCGATGGACCGGGACTTCGCCGCCCAGAGCGCGCTCGGCCTCTCCCTCTTCGGCACCAACTTCGCCCAGCTCGCGCTCGGCGTCCTCGGGGTACTGGTCGCCGCCGGCGAGTACTCCACCGGCATGATCCGCTCCACCCTGGCCGCCGTGCCGCGCCGCCTGCCGGTGCTGTGGTCCAAGGCCGCCGTGTACGGGCTGATCGCGCTGGTTCTGGGCACCGCCGGGGTGTTCGTCGCCTTCTCGGCCGACAGCGGCATCCTCTCCAGCACCAGGGCGGCGATGACCTTCTCCGACGCGGGCGTGGTGCGCGGCCTGCTCGGCGCCGGGCTCTACCTCGGCCTGGTCGGGGTGATCGGCGTCGCCCTCGGCGCGCTGCTGCGCTCGGTGGCCGGCGGCATCGCCGTCCTGGTCGCCTCGCTGATGCTGATCCCCGGGCTGACCTCGCTGCTGCCCACCTCCTGGCAGAACCACATCAGCCCCTACCTGCCCAGCCACGCCGGTGAGGCGATGTTCGCCCTGCACCACGACTCGACGACGCTGTCGCCGACGGCCGGCCTGCTGGTCTTCCTGGGCTGGACGGTGCTCGCCCTGGCCGGCGCGGCCGTGCGGCTGCTGCGCACCGACGCCTGAGCCCGGGGGACGGGACCCCGGTCCCCGGCGCTGCCTGGGACACTCGCGGTGGGGGGCCGGCGCCGCCCCCGGGCCGCCCCCCCCCCAAAACCCCGAGCGCCCCCCCGATGCGCGGAGCCCCCCCCCCCCCA
>NZ_JBHWDU010000010.1:106658-160290 GCF_042734825.1 Kitasatospora sp. NPDC059648
CGGGGGGGGGGGGGGGGGCCCCGGGCGCCGGGGGGGGGGGGGGCCCGGGGGGGGGCCCCCCCCCCCCCCCCCGGCGCCCCCACCGCACCGCTTTCCGCGGAGCCCCGCCGTTTTCCGCGGAGCCCCGCACCGCTTCACGACCAGCAGGGAGACCCCACCGGTGAGCGAGGACCACGCCACCTCCGCCGGCCCGTTCTCGGCCGCCGACGTGCTGTCCGGCCACCCGCTGTTCGCCCGGCTGGCCCGGATCGGCCAGCGGCTGCGCGAGGCGGACCGCGCTCACCCCTGGGGGCTGGACGCCGCCGTGGTGGCCGTCGTCTTCCTGGTGTTCTGCCTGCCCGACCTCGTCCCGGGCCACGGCGACGGCGGTCCGCACGAGCACCGGCTCGCCCTGGTCCGCCCGCCGCTGCCGGCCACCCTGGCCCTGCAGGCGGGCCTGGTGCTGCCGCTGCTGTGGCGCCGACGGCGGCCCACCGAGGCCTTCGCGGCGATCATGGCGGTCTTCGTGCTGCAGTGGTCGCTGGGCATCGGCCTGCGCGCCGACGCCGCCCTGCTGGTGGCGCTCTACAGCCTGGCTCTGCACGGGCGGCTGCGGCACCTGCCCTGGTCCTGCGCGGTGATGGTCGGCGCGATGGCCCTGGTCGCGGTGGAGGTCTCCGGCGGCGGGCTGCCGGTCGGGGACGCCCTGTTCTTCCTGGTCAGCGCCGCCACCGCGGGCGTCGCCCTGGGCCTCGCGGTGCGCATCCGGCGGGCCCAGCTGGCCGGGCTGCGCGAGCGCGCCGCCCGGCTGGAGATCGAGCGCGACCAGCGCAGCCGGCTGGCCACCGCCACCGAACGCACCCGGGTGGCCCGGGAGATGCACGACATCATCGGCCACAACCTGTCCGTCATCGTCACCCTGGCCGACGGCGGCGCCTATGCCGCCCAGACCTCCCCCGAGCGCGGCCGGGAGGCGCTCCAGCTGATCGGCGAGACCAGCCGCCAGGCGCTCGGCGAGCTGCGCCGGATGCTCGGCGTGCTGCGCGACCAGGCCGACCGGACCGCCGAGTTCAACCCGCAGCCCGGCATCGCCGACCTCGACGGGCTGTGCGCCCGGATCCGCGCCGCCGGCCCCCAGGTGGTGTACACCGTCGGCGGCGACCTGGACCAGCTCGACCGCGGCGTCCAGCTGATGGCCTACCGGATCGTCCAGGAGGCGCTCACCAACACCCTCAAGCACGCGGGCCCCGAGACCCGGGCGCACGTGACCCTGACCGCCGACGCCACCCGGCTGCGGGTGCGGATCCAGGACAGCGGCCCGCCCGGCGGCACCCGCCGGCCGGTGCGCCCGGACGGCGAGGGGCACGGCCTGGCCGGGATGCGCGAACGCGCGGCCCTGTACGGCGGCACCGTCACGGCGGGCCCCGGCCCTGGGGCAGGATGGACCGTGGAGGCCGTACTGGACCTCACCCCCGACCCGACAGGCGGCCACCCGTGACCACCGTCCTCATCGTGGACGACCAGCCACTGCAGCGCTACGGCTTCCGGATGCTGCTTGAGAGCCAGCCCGACACCGAGGTGGTCGGCGAGGCCGCCCACGGCGCCGAGGCGGTCCGGCTGGCCGCCGACCTGCGGCCCGACGTCGTCCTGATGGACATCCGGATGCCCGGCATGGACGGCATCGAGGCGACCCGCCGGATCGTCGCCGGCGGCGGACGCTCGCGGATCCTGGTGCTCACCACCTTCGACCTGGACGAGTACGCCCACGCCGCGCTGCGCGCCGGGGCCAGCGGTTTCCTGCTCAAGGACGCGCGGCCGGAGGAACTGCTCGCCGGGATCCGGGCGGTGGCCGAGGGCGACGCGGTGGTGGCCCCGGCGATCACCCGGCGGCTGCTCGACGCCTACGCCCACCACCTGCCGGTCCGTCCGCCCGGCGCGGTGCCCGTGGACGACCCCAGGCTGGAGGCGCTGACCGAGCGCGAGCGGGAGATCCTGGTGGCCATCGCGCAGGGCTGGACCAACAGCGAGATCGCCCAGCGGCTGGTGCTGGCCGAATCGACCGTCAAGACGCACGTGAGCCGGGTGCTGGGGAAGATCGGCGCCCGGGACCGGGTGCAGGCGGTGATCTTCGCCTACGACCGCGGGCTGACCCGGCCGAACCCGCCGATCGCGGGATGAGCCGACGGCCCCGGGCGCCTTCCTGATGTGCCGGGCCCTGCCATACTCGGTGCCGACCGGGGTCTCCCGCGACCGGTGGGGGCGCGGCACGGAGGTCGACAGGGCGGGGTCGGTGCGCTCGTCGGTGTGCCAGAACCGCGACTGGAAGGCGAGGAACAGCGCCGTCCAGCGGTTCTCGTGCCAAGCCGGCCCCACTACGGCGGGTGACGGCGCCGCCGGCGGGCGGTCGGCCGCTCAGAGGTTCTTCCCCAGCGCCGTGAGGTAGCTGCGCACGAAGTGGTTGCGCACGCCCTCGCCGGTGGGCTCGAAGGCGGCGGAGGTCAGGCCCTTGGCGCGGTCGGCGAGGTCGGAGACCAGGCCGCTGGCGCCCTCGTGGACGGTCCCCGCGGAGTCGATGAACCGCAGCGCGTCGATGTGGGTGAAGGCCGGCTCCGGCGGCAGCTGGGGGACGACGTCGTTGTTGTTGACGAAGCGGTAACTCCGCCCCTTGAGCGCCTTGTCGTAGGCGGCGGTGAGCAGCCGGTCGCACGTGCGGGGCTGGCCGAAGGTGTACACGCCGTCGGCCGTCAGGCGCGGGTCCTCCAGGTTGAGACGGGCGGCGGCGAGCATCGCCAGGGCGCCGGCTGTGGCCGGTGAACCGGACGGTCTGGTCGTTGTCGCGCAGTCCGGCGAGCGTCTTGCGGACGTCGGGGAGGACCGACTCCAGCGCCTCGGCGAAGCCGTAGTGGACGTAGCCGGTGCCCGGCCGGGCCGGGCCAGGGCGGGGTGGTGGAGTCGGTGAGCCAGTCGCGGATCTCCTTGGGTTCGGTGCCCCGGAAGGCGACCACGATCATCCGGTCGCTCGCCATGGTGCAGGCCTGGGTGTCTTCGAGCGGGAACGGCGGGGTGAACCGGGTGTCGTGGTGGTGCACCGTGTCGAAGCCCCAGTCGTGCGCCTGCCGGTCGATCGTGGCGTCGTCCTTGTAGGCGAGGTCGGCGGCCCTGGCCAGGTTGTAGGCGTGGGCGAGGCTGCAGCCGGTCGCGGTCTGGTCGAAGGTGGTGGGTACGGCCACGGCGGGGACCGCCTTTCGCCGGGGAAGGTGCCCCTCGTTGGTAGCGGACCCGTCGGCCGCCGCCGGGGTGGCGGGCCCTGGAGTCACCCGTCCGGAGCGCCGCACGGACCGATGGCTCCACGGGACCGGCGGGGGCTCGGGCCCTGGGAGGGAACGGGTTCGTTCACTAACATTGGCGGTAGGCCAGGAGAACAGGGAACCCTCCCGGAAGGTCCGCAGCCATGTCCGCTGAAGCCCGAACCGGTGAGCGGGGCACCGAGCGCGCGGCGGCGACGGCGGCTCCGGTCCGTCGGCGCGGTGAGGCCCTGGAGAGCGCCATCTACGGGGCGGCCCTCCAGCAGCTCACCGCCGACGGCTACGCGCGGCTCACCATGGAGGGCGTGGCCGCCGCCGCACAGACCGGGAAGGCCGCCCTCTACCGGCGCTGGTCCTCCAAGGAGGAGCTGGTGATGGACGCGCTGCGGGCCAGCCTGCCCCCGGCCGGAGCGGCGCCCGACACCGGCAGCCTGCGCGGGGACCTCCTCGCGGTGGTGACCGGGCTGCGCGGCGCGATGTTCAGCGAACCGGGGGCCGCCGTCCGCGCGGTCATGGGCGAGATCGACCACCAGCGCGCCCACGTCTTCCTGGAGCTGGTGCTGGAGCGGGTGGTCGGGCCGACCACCGCGCTGATCGCCGCGGTGCTCGACCGGGGCGCCGCACGGGGCGAGGTCCGTCCCGGGGCGGTCACCCCACTGGTCACCGACGTGGTGCCGGCGCTGATCCTGTACCGGATCAAGATGTGCGGCGGGGGCGCGGTCGAACTCGATCCGGCGGCGATCGTGGACGAGGTGCTGCTGCCGATCGTCCGCCGCGAGTAGGGCCTGTCCGGCACGATCCGCCGGACGGGCCCCGTGGCTCAGGCCCCGCTGTGGCGGAGCATGTCCTCGCGCTCGACGACCTTGACCCGCTCGCGGTCCTGGGCCCGGCCGAGGGCGCGCTCGTGGGCGTCGAGCTGCTTCCAGCCGTCCCAGGTGGTGTAGCGGACGCCGCGGGCGCGCAGGTGCTCCTCGACCGCCGCCGGGTCGGGTTCGGCGGCGCCGGGCAGGCGGCCGCCGGCGTGGTCGTCCAGCAGGCAGGCGACCGTCTCGTTGGCGTCGCCCTTGGTGTGGCCGATCAGGCCGACCGGGCCGCGCTTGATCCAGCCGGTCACGTAGACGGCGGGCAGGTGGCCGCCGTCGCCGTCCAGCACGCGGCCGGACCGGTGCGGGACGGTGCCGGAGACCGGGTCGAAGGGCAGCTTGGGCAGTTCGTCGGAGTAGTAGCCGACGGCCCGGTAGACGGCCTGGACGTCCCAGTCGGTGTGGCGGCCGGTGCCGCGCACGTTGCCGGTGCCGTCCAGCTCGGTGCGCTCGGTGCGCAGGCCGACCACCCGGCCGTCCTCGCCGAGGACCTCGACCGGGGACTCGAAGAAGTGCAGGTACACCCGGTGGGGGCGGTCGCCGACGTCGCGGATCGCCCAGTTCTCGACCGTGGCGGCGACCAGGTCGACGTGCTTCACGGCGCGGCGCTCGGCGATCGAGCCCTCGTCGTACTCGATGTCCTCCGGGTTGACGATCACCTCGATGGTGGGCGAGTGGTCGAGCTCGCGCAGCTCCATCGGGCTGAACCTGGCCTGCGCCGGGCCGCGGCGGCCGAAGACGTGCACCTCGACGGCGCGGTTGCGGCGCAGGCCCTCGTACACGTTCGGCGGGATCTCGGTGGGCAGCAGCTCGTCGGCGGTCTTGGCGAGGATCCGGGCGACGTCCAGGGCGACGTTGCCGACGCCGAGGACGGCGACCTTCTCGGCCTCCAGCGGCCAGGTGCGGGGAACGTCCGGGTGGCCGTCGTAAAAGGAGACGAAGTCGGCCGCGCCGTAGGAGCCGTCCAGCTCGATGCCGGGCAGGTCGAGCGAGCGGTCGGCCATCGCGCCGGTGGCGAAGACCACGGCGTCGTAGTGGCGGTGCAGGTCGTCCAGGGCGAGGTCGGACGGGTAGTCGACGTTGCCGAAGAGCCGGACCTGGGGCTTGTCCAGCACCTGGTGCAGCGCGGTGACGATGCCCTTGATCCGCGGGTGGTCGGGGGCGACGCCGTAGCGGATCAGGCCGAACGGGGCGGGCATCCGCTCGAACAGGTCGATCGAGACACCGGGCGCCTGCGCGGCATCGGACTTCAGCAGGGCGTCGGCGGCGTAGATGCCGGCGGGGCCGGCTCCGACGATGGCGACTCGGATCGGGCGGGTCATGCGGGTGGATCCTCCGGTCGGGCGCAGGGGAGGTGAATTGGTCTGGACCCTCGCAGCCAACCCGCTGTTCGAACGGAGGTGTAGTCGGTACTGATCTATGAGGCCATAGAACGGACCTATGGCCGGTTCGGGAACTCCTCCCGAACCGGCCGAGTGGGCGTCAGTCGCGCCCGGCGTCGGTGGCCTGCGGCGGAACGGCCGGGGCCGCGTCGGCCCGGCCTTCGGTGAGGCGGGCCGTGGAGGCCTCGAAGAAACGCAGCAGCTCCACCGGGAACGGCAGCACGAGCGTCGAGTTCTTCTCCGCCGCGACCTCGACCACCGTCTGCAGCATGCGCAGCTGCATCGCCTCCGGGGTCTCGGCCATCTTGCTCGCCGCCTCGGCGAGCTTGGCGGCCGCCTGGTACTCGCCATCCGCGGTGATGATACGGGCCCGGCGCTCGCGGTCGGCCTCGGCCTGGCGGGCCATCGAGCGCTTCATCGAGTCGGGCAGGCTGACGTCCTTGATCTCCACCCGGTCGATGTGCACGCCCCAGCCCGCCGCCGGGCTCTCCAGCATGAGTTCCAGGCCCTGGTGCAGGTTCTCCCGCCCGGACAGCAGGTCGTCCAGCTCGCTCTTGCCGATGATCGAGCGCAACGAGGTCTGGGCGACCTGCAGCATGGCGAAGCCGTAGTTCTGCACGTCCACGGTGGCCTTGATCGGCTCGACCACGCGGAAGTACAGCACCGCGTCGACGCTCACCGAGACGTTGTCCTTGGTGATGCCCTCCTGGGCGGGCACCGGCATGGTGACCACCTGGACGTTCACCTTGCGCATCCGGTCGAGCACCGGCACCAGCATCGTCAGACCGGGCTCGCGGACCTGTCCGCGCACCCTGCCGAGCCGGAACACCACACCGCGCTCGTACTGCTGCACCACCCGCACGCCGGTCACCAGCCACAGCAGGACGACCACCACGACGATCACGAGTACCGCCACGCCCGTTCTACCTTCTCCCCGTCGCGGCGCAGCCGGGCCGGGTCCGGGATGGCCCTGTCGCCGGGTGCTCGCCGCGCGCAGCACAGTATGCGCCCGGCGGGGCGGGACGGTAAGGCGTGTGGAGCAGGATCTTGACGCATCGTTGACGGCCGGCGCGGGAGCGGGAACCGTGGCGCGCCGCCGAGGCCACGCGGGGGTGCGCCACGGGGCCGACGACGGCGCGCCCCCGGGGACGGCTCAGGCGCGGAAGACCTCGGCGTTCTCGGCCGCGAACTCGGCGAAGGTGCGCGGCGGACGGCCGGTCAGCTTCTCCACGTCCGAGCTGACCGCAGAGGCCCGCCCGGACGCGTACAGCCCGTACAGCTCGACCATGCCCTCGGCGCGCCACCGCTCCCAGCCCATGCCGAGCAGGCCCTCCAGGGCCACCTCGGGGGTGAGCGCGGCGTACGCGACCGGGTGGCCGGCCACGGCAGCCAACTGCTCGGCCAGTTCGCCGTGGGTGAGTGCCGCCGGGCCGGTCAGGGTGTAGACCGCGCCCTCGTGCCCCTCGGTGGCCAGCACCTCGACGGCGGCCGCCGCGACGTCCCGGGCGTCCACGTACGACACCGCGCCCTCGCCGCCGGGCACGGCCAGGTGGCCGGCCTTGACGGTCGGGGCCGTGCCGAGGAAGTTCTGGTAGAAGCCGTTCGGGCCGAGCACCGTCCACGGCAGGCCGGAGGCCTTCAGGTGGTCCAGGCCCGCGATGTGCGCGCCGATGAAGCGCACGCCCTCCGGGCGGTTCTCGATGCCGACGGCCGCGTGCAGCACGATCCGCGGGCGTCGGCCGGTGCGGACGGCCGCGTCGATCACGTTCTTCTCGTGCCGGGCCATCTCCGGGTGCACGGCCACCAGCAGGTAGATCGTGTCGGCCCCGGCGAGGGCGGCGTCCAGCGACGCCGGGTCGGCGAAGTCGGCGGCGACCCGCTCGACCGCCTGGTCCCACTCGGCGGGGCCCTCGGACCCGGCGCGCACCAGCGCCCGTACCGACTGGCCGCGCTCACGCAGACCCACGACCACCTTGGACCCGACCGTACCGGTGGCACCCGTTACGACGATCACCGATGTGTCTCCTCGTCCCCGTTCCCGACGCGGACCTGATTCCGCGTCAGGGAGATGATCGCAGGCGGGGAATGGCGGAACAAGCCGGGCCCGCACGGACCGCGCGGGGCGTGCCGACACGCACGGGGCCCTGCCCTTCCTCGACTCGGCGATGGCCGGGCGCTTGGATGGATCGGGCCTGGTCACCGCCCGGACGCCGGTCCGGTGCCCCCTGGGGGGTCGAGCCGAGGAGCCACCACCGTGAACCACCCGTCCGATCCCGACCCCACCGATGTGGCCCGCCGGGTCGCCGAACGGCGCGAGCGGCTCGGCCTCAGCGAGGAGGACCTGGCCCACCGGGCGGCGATGGCGCCGCGCTACCTGGGCGACCTGCTCCAGGCCGGGCCCGCCTTCGATCCCGGCGGCTTCGTCAGGATCGCCGCCGCGCTCGGCGCGACCCGGGACGAACTCCTGGCGGACGGCACGGACACCCCGCCCGGTCTCGGCGGGCCCGGCCCGCGGCCGAGACTGCTCAACCTGACCGACGCCGAGTGCTGGGAGCTGGTCGGCTCGCACGGGATCGGCCGGATCGCCCTGCCGGTGCGGCCCGGCCCGGCGGTCCGGCCGGTCAACTACGTGGTCGACCGGGCCTCCTTCGCCTACCGGACCGGTGAGCGGACGGGGACCGCCCCGGAGGAGGGGGCGGAGGTGTCCCTGGAGGTCGACCGCATCGACGAGTTCCAGGGCCGCGGCTGGACCGTGCTCGTCGTCGGCTCCGCCCACTACGTCGACGACCCGGAGGAGCGGCGCCGCCTCGACGCCCTGCCCGGCGCGGCCCCGTGGGCGGGCGGCGACCGGCCGCGCTGGGTGCGGATCCGGCCCGAGGAGATCAGCGGTCGGCGGCTGGTGACCGGCTGAGCGCGGAGGCGCCGGTGGCGGAGCGCGGGGCCGCCAGGTGGCGGGCCAGGGCGAGGGCGGTCAGGAGGGCGAGCAGCGTGCACACGCCCCACCAGCCGGCCAGCGCCCAGACCCGGGCGCCGAGCCAGGAGCCCGCGCTGCCGCCCAGGTAGGCGCAGGTCATGTAGGCGGTCTTGAGCCGGCCCACGTCACCCCGAGCGCGGTCTCCCGGCAGCTGCGGCTGCTCCACGCCACCGGGCTGGTCGCGCGGGCCGGGACGGCCGTCAAGTCCTCTACCGCCGCAGCGGGTTGGGGGACCAGCTGGTGGCGGGCGGCGGCTGAACGGTCGGGCATACTCGTCGGATGGACGGACGCGCCAGGGCTGCCTGGACCAACACCACCCACGACTGGGCCGTCGCCGTGGACGCCGGGCACCTCGCCGGGATCCGCGCGGCGGCCGTGGAGTTCGCACCGGGCGGGGTCGAGCACCTCGTCCTGGAGGTGCTCGCCTACCCGGGCGACGAGGCGGCCGCGCGCGGCGCTGGCCGAGCCGTCGTCACCGTGCACGCCGACGGCTCGGTCTCCGTCCGCGACGACGGGCGGGGCACCGACACCCGGGTCGACGAGCACGGCGAGGTGGTCAAGAAGCCCGTCATGGCCACCAAGGACCTGCGCTTCTTCGACCGGCCCGAGGCGGAGCGGCTCCCGGACGGGCACCCGCGCCGCGGCATGTCGGTGGTCGCGGCGCTCAGCTCCTGGCTCGTGCACACCAACCGCCGGCACAGCGGGGCCTGGACCCAGCGCTACGAGCACGGCCTGCCGGTGACCGGCCTCGATCCGATCGAGCCCGACGGCACCACCGGCACCTGCGTGACCTTCCGGCCCGATCCGTCGCTGCTCCCGCAGAGCCCGTTGGACGCGGACCGGCTGAGCCGGTGGGCGGCGCACTGGACCGCCCTGGAGGTCCGCGTCGAGTCCTCCGGGCGGGACGGTTGAGCCCTGCGGCCGGGGCGGGGAACGAGCAGGCCCCACTGGCCCGGGGCCGCCTTGTAGCGGGCGCTACCGGCAGCTACGCTCACCGCCATGAAGCAGCTGAACGTCCGCCTGGACGACGCCGTGCACCAGGCGCTGGAGCGGCGCGCCGAGGCCGCCGGGATGAGCCTGCCGGACTACGCGCGCAAGGTGCTGGCGGAGGAGGCGGACGAGCGCCGCGAGCGCTTCCTGACCGCCGCCGCCCACTTCGCCCAGGCCTGGGGCCCCGCCTTCGAGGCGGAGTTCGGCCCGTACCCGGCCCCCGCCCGCGGCGCGGCGGCGGACGCCGCGTGATCCTGCGGATCGACCGGGCCTGGCTGCTCGACCTGGTACCGCTGAACCGCCGCCCGTGGGCCCGCCCGTTGTACGAGAAGTCGGACCGGCCGACTTCTCGTGCAACGGGCGGGCGCGCCAGGGCCAGCGGTCTGCCCTGGGGTCCTGCGACATCCGGTCATGGTCGCAGACGGCGCGGGGCCCTCGGGGGACGGTCCTTCAACGGACCAGGTCCAGGGCCCGGTTCAGGTTGTACTCGGCGATGGCCGCCATCGCAGCCCGGTCGGGGAAGTGCCCGTCCAGCAGCCGCAGCGGCCCCGCGGTGAGGGAGAGCCGCTGGGCCAGCAGGTAGAGGGCGAGCCGGTCCTCGTCCAGCCCGGCCGCCTCCAACGGCCGGTAGGCCTCGTGCAGTCGGATCCGCAGGAACACGTGCTCCCACTCGACGTCGAAGTACATCGTGCCTTCGAGGTCGATCACCACGGGCTGCCCGGACGCGTCCACCAGCACGTGGTCGGGCCCCAGCTCCCCGTGCACGACGGCGTACTCCGTCCGCGGCCGCACCGCCCCCGCCAGGGTCCGCAGCCGCGCTTCCAGCCGCTCGCGGGAGGCCGTGATCCGGGGATCGCGCGCCGCCGCCCCGGCGAGGTCCCGCAGGGCGCGCTCCAGCACGACCCCCTCGCAGGAACTCCCGTGCGAGGCGCCGCCCGCATCGACCACGGCGACCTTGCCGTACCGCGGTGCCCGGTGGCCGCGCATCGCCGCCAAGGCCTCCCCGAGCCGGGCCAGGACCGGAGCGGCGGCCCGCGGATCGCGCGCGAGCATGGACTCCAGGCTCTCGCCCGGCACGTCCTCGACGACCGCCAGGTCGGCCGGGCCGTACGCACCGTCGCGGTCGACCAGCCGGATCGCCGGGACGCGGACGCCCAGGCCGGCCAGCCGGTCGTGCGCCGCCACGAACAGGTCGAGTCCGAGACCCGGGGAGAAGGGGTCGGCGAGGTCGTCGTCGCCCTCGGCGGTCGGCCAGTAGTTCTCGGCATCGGCCCAGCGGTAGGCGACCGCCGTCGTCCCGTCGTCCGTCACCAGGCGGTACACGCCCTTCTTGCTGCCGCCCGCCAGCCGCTCGACGGCTGCCAGCCGCCCACCGAGGGCAGCCCGCGCCGCCCCCGCCAACTGCGCCCGCGTCGCCGCCTCGGCCGCCATCGGTGCACCCCGCCTCCCCGTCTCCACGATCCGCGCACCCTACCCGGTGCCGGGCGCGCGGGGCGGCGTGAGGGCCTTGCGGCGATGAATGCAGGGGGCGATGAGGCGGCGGTCGGCGGACGACTGCACCGGCGCGGCTGGCGCAAGGCGTTCACCGTCGAGGAGATGGTGGGCAGTTGGGCCTGGCTGGTCGGCGAGGTCGAGCGCGGTTACGAGGACGACGTGGACAAGTACGTCAACGACCTGTCCTGCCGGAACTGGCTGCACGAGGCGTGGCTGCTGCTGGACGACCGGACCGTGCTGCTCTGGACGGGCAGGATCGAGGAGTCGGACCGGCGGTTCCGCGAAGCGACCGTCGACGACGACGGTGTCGCCCTCGGCCGGTTCCACCGCATCCCGCCGCCCGCGCTGTGGTGGTGGCGACGCCATCCGCGCGTGCTGGTCGGGGACCTCGACCGCCCGTTGCGACCGTCGATCTGAGCGCGGCCGCGCGCGGTGCGGGGCCTGTCGCCGCTGTGCTGGACCTGATGGGCGGCGACGGCAACGAGAACGCCGGCGCCTTCGCCGAGCCCGTCGGGTTTCCACCGCACCGTCTCGCGCAGTGCATGGGCCTGTCATGCGCGGATGGAGCGTGCCGTCAGCCGCAAGGACGTCGGTACGGGGTGCCGGGGAAGTACTGGTGCCACTGGTCGGGGGTGATGGCGGTGCCCACGGTGTCGCAGAGGTGGCGGGTGAGCCGGTCGATGCCGGGGTCGATGAGGAGGACGCGGCTCGGTGCGCCGTCCTTTCCGGCCTCGCTGACCAGGAGACTGCGCCCGTCGGGGCTGAAGCGGGCACCGTAGACGATGCGCGAGGCGGTGAACGTGGCGACCTCGGCCGGCTCGTGGGGATCTGCCACCCGCCACAGGTGGAGCCGTCCCGAATCGGGGTCGGCAGCTCCGCGGGACATGGTGTTGCTGACGAGCAGGCGGTCGTCGGGGCTGAAACGGAGGTCGGACTGTCGTTCAACGGCGAGGGAGCCGGCCCGCGCGGGGTGGTGGATGTCGCCGATGTCCCACAGGTCGACGGTCGTGTCGGTCGCCACCGCGAGGGTGCGGCCGTCATGGCTGAGTGCGAAGCCGTTCACGGTGCCATTGGCGACCTCGGCATGGTAGGGGTGCCGGAGATCGCTGAGATCCCACAGCTGGACGGTCTTCGGGTTGGTGCCCTGGATCCTGGCCGTGGTGATCGCGAGCAGGTTCGACACGTGGTCCTCCGCCTCGGGGTTGTCGCCGAGGTCGATCGGCGGGGCGGCGGCCGGATGCCGGGGGTCGCTGAGGTCCCAGACGCCCATCCGGTGACTCTCCAGACGGTCCACGGAGACCAGCTTCCGATTGACGAGGCGTATCCTGCCCGGCGGTTGAGGGGACTGGATGGTGGAGAGCTCCTTCGGGGCCCGAGCGTCCTTCGCGTCCCAGACGTGGATCCGGCCGTCCCGACCGTTTGCCACGACGAGCCCGTCCTCGATGTCCAGGTCGGCGGTGAACGTGGCGAGGGCTCCGCCGTGTTCGACGAACTCGGCGGGTTCGTTGAGCGTGCCGCCCTGGGAGGGATGGTCGGTCCGGGTCGGTGACGTCCCAGAGCCGGGGGAGCCCGACATCGCTGTACGTCAGCAGGGTGTGCCGGGGACGTGGCTGCCGGTCCCGATGACCAGGGCCCGGGCACCGGGGAGTCCCAACGGCAGTCCGGCGTCACTCATCGCCGTCCGGGAGTGCGGCCGGGCCGGGGCGGTCGGCGAGCGAGCGGCCCACCTCGCGGACGAGATCGGCGACGCCGTCCGGCCTGAGGCCGTGCACCGCCGTCGCCCGCAGTTCGATCGAGCTGCCGTCCGCGCGGGTCACCTGGACCACCGTCTCGCCGGCGCGCCGCCGGATCCAGGCGATCAGGGCGCTGGTCAGGCCGGAGACGGCGCCGCCCGTGCCGACCGCGACGGTGAGCACGTCGGCGACGGTGCCCAGCGAGCCGGGCTGCGGCGGTGCGGCCTCCAGCTCGACCCGCCCGCGCAGTTCCTCCTCGGCCCGCAGCCAGGCCAGCAGGGACGCAGTGGCGCCGCGGTCGGCGTCGGTCACACGGATTCGGAGCGGTTCGTCCACGGTCCCCCCAGGAGCCAACGGTACGGTGTGTTGACCAAGCGTCACAACAATGAGTGGCCGCGGTCAAACGCCGTGGTCGGGAGCCCGGGCGGACGGCCCGGCGGCGGCGTGTCGGGTGGCGGATGCCGGGACGGGACGGGAGGGTGACTGGTGGGGGGCCACCCGAGGAAGGAGCGAGCATGCCCGAAGTCACCACCCCTTACGTGACCGGCACCCCGTGCTGGATCGATCTGATGGCGCAGGACCAGCAGGCCGCGCTGGACTTCTACCGCGATCTGTTCGGCTGGCAGGGGCAGGTCGGCCCGGCCGAGTTCGGCGGGTACGCCGTCTGTCAGCTCAACGGCAGGCCGGCGGCCGGCATCGGCCCGGCGACGGCCCCCGAGGGCATGCCGGAGCCGCCCACCGTGTGGACCAGCTACCTGGCCACCACGGATGCCCAGGCCACCCAGGACGCGATCGTCTCGGCCGGCGGCACCCTGCTGGTGCCGGTGATGGACGTCGGCAGCCTGGGCCGGATGCTGGTCGCCGCGGACCCGCAGGGCGCGGTGTTCGGCGTCTGGCAGGCGGTGGACTTCGCCGGCGCCGGGGTGGTCAACGAGCCCGGCGCGCTGATCTGGAACGAACTCCACACCGACGACATCGGGGCCGCCGGCGCCTTCTACGGCGAGGCGTTCGGCATCGAGGTCGTGCCGGTGGAGGGCAACGACCGGTACTGGGAGCTGAAGGTCGGCGGCCGCCCCGTCGGCGGCGCCTCGCTGCTCGCCGACGACCCGCCCGGCACCCCGGCGCACTGGCTGTGCTACTTCGCGGTCGACGACGTGGACTCCGCCGCCGACACGGTGGTCAAGCGCAACGGCGCCCTCCTCGCCCCGCCCTTCGACATGGTCGCCGGGCGGATGGCGGTGGTCGCCGACCCGCAGGGCGCCCCGTTCGCGATGATCAAGCCCGGCCCGCAGTAGCGGCGCGGCCGCACCGACCGAACGCCGAGCCCGCCCGGTCCCTCCGGGCGGGCTCGGCGCGGCTTAGAACGGACATGGAGTGGAGCCTGTGGCCGGACGCCACCGACGCCCCCCGGAGCCGGAGTTCCCGGCCGATGCCGACCACAGGCTCCGGGCCATCGCCGAGCAGCGGCCGGTGGTGGAGGAGGGCGTCGTCCTGTTCCCCGGCTCGGACCGCCCGTACCTGTACCGGACCGTGTACGAGCCGGACGGTACGGCGAAGCGCTCGCTGCTCAGGATCGACCCGGGCCCGCCGGACCCGGCGGCCGACTGAGCCGCCTGCGGTCGGCCCCCGTTCAGGCGGCCGCGGCGCCGAACCAGCGGGCGCAGGCGTCGTTCAGCGACTGCTGGTCGTCGCCGACCCAGGCCACGTACCCGTCGGGGCGCAGCAGGACGGCGGGGACGTCCAGCTCCTCCACCGGGTCCACGAGGTGGTCGACGCGGTCCGCCCAGCCGGTCACCGAAAGGGCGCCGCCCGTCGCGTCGAGCAGCAGCGCCCGGCCGCCGCGCATCCGCTCGTACAGGCGCCCCTGCTTCAGCCGGACGTCCCGCAGGCGGCGGCCGAGCAGTTCGTGGCCCTCGCCGAGGTCGTAGCGGACCCCGAGGCCGAAGGCCATCTCGGTGACGTAGCGGTTGACCTCCTCGAAGTCCATCAGGGTGGAGAGCAGCTCCCGCAGTGCGACCGCGCCGGGTTCGCCGCCCAACAGGGTCATCTGGGCCCGGGTGTTGGCCAGGACGCGGGCGCCCACCGGGTGGCGTTCGGCGTGGTAGCTGTCCAGCAGGTCGGCGGGGGCGTGGCCGTGGACGGCGGCCGCGAGCTTCCAGCCGAGGTTGTAGGCGTCCTGGATGCCGGTGTTGAGGCCCTGGCCGCCGGTGGGCGGGTGGATGTGCGCGGCGTCACCGGCCAGGAAGACCCGGCCGAGCCGGTAGCGCTCGGCCTGCCGGGTGGCGTCGCCGAAGCGGGAGAGCCAGCGGGGCGAGTGCGCGCCGAAGTCGGTGCCGGCGGTGGCGAGCAGCTGCTGCCGGAACTCCTCCAGGGTGGGCGCCTCGGCGCGGTCCTCGGCCACGTCCGCGGCGGGCACGATCAGCCGGTACCTCCCCTCGCCCCTGGGGACGGCGCCGAAGCGCAGCTCGCTGCGCCGGACCTCGGTGACGACGGCCTCGATCGTCGCCGGGTCCTCGGCCAGCGACAGCTCGCCGAGCAGGGTGTCGACCCGGGACGGCTCGCCGGGGAAGGCGATGCCGAGCTGCCTGCGCACCGTGCTGCGGCCGCCGTCGCAACCGACCAGGTAGCGCGAGCGCAGCCGGGTGCCGTCCGCGAGCTCGACCGTCACCGCCTCCTCGTCCTGGCCGAGGGCGGTCACCTGCTGGCCGCGCCGGATCTCGGCGCCCAGTTCGAGCGCGTACTCGCGGAGCAGCCGCTCGGTGACCGGCTGCTCGATGCTGAGGCCGTACGGGTGGGCGGTGTCCATGGTCTCCGGCCACGGCTTGTGGATGTGGCCGAAGAAGCCGCCGACCCGGAACTTCCCGCCCACCGCGAGGAACCGGTCCAGTAGCCCGCGCTGGTCCATCATCTCCACGCTGCGCACGTGCAGCCCCTGGCCGCGGGACTCCTCGGTCGGCGCGGTCAGCCGCTCCAGCACCACCGCCTGCACTCCGTGGAGCCGCAGTTCGATCGCCAGCATGAGGCCGGTCGGCCCGCCGCCGACCACGATCACATCGATCATCGGAAGATCCCCCAGTGAGTTCCATGAGAGGCCGGTACATCGGGGCACCGGCATACGAACGTCGCGAACCACACATTTCGTCAGGTTCCGGCCGCGAGCGACGATTCTGCGCCACGAGGGGGGCCTTGCGGCAAGGCCCCCTGTGGGCTATATCTTGATAGTGGCGAGGAGTCCTGATCTCCTCGCCTTCGCTGTTCTCGGCCCTGTCGGAGACGGCCCGTACGCTGCCCGGACGAACACCGACGATCCTGGGTGGCAGCGGCGCGAACGCGGTGGGCTCAGCGCCGGCTGGCGGACCTGCTGCTGGAGGGGGGCCACCTGGCGCCGGACGGTGAGGGGACCGAGATCCTCGCCGAGCTGCCAGCCCAGGCCGGGCGGGTGGACGGCCGACCACGGGCGTCCACCGGGGGCCGGTCGGCCGGTTTCACAAACCGATGGCGTCGGCGGTCTCCTCGGTGGTCCAGGCGAAGAAGTCCGTGGCCGGGTCGAGCGAGCCGACCAGGTGGCCGTGGAGTTCGAGGCCGATCAGCCCGATGAGCTGGATCCACGCGGAGACGGCGCGGGCGAGGGTGTGCGGGGGGAGATCGGGGGCGAAGGCGGCGGCGAGGCCGGCGAGTTGTTCGGGCAGGGCGCCCTGGAGGGCGGGTCCGGGCGGGGCGGGGCGCAGCGGAGCCTCGCCGACGATGCCGAGCAGGACGAGCGGGAGGCGGGCAGCCGCTGTGACCGTGGTCCGGGGTGCGGCGTAGCCCGGGACGGGAGTGCCGTAGATCAGGGCGAACTCGTGGGGGTTGGCGCGGGCCCAGTCGCGGGCGGCCTGCCACACGGCCCGCCAGCGCTCGCGCGGGGAGGCGTGGGCGGCGGTCGCGGCGGCGCCTTCGGCGGCTTCGCCGAGTTCGGTGTAGGCGTCGATGATCAGTGCCGTCAGCAGCTCGTCGCGGCTGGCGAAGTAGCGGTAGAGCGCCGAGGAGGCCATGCCCAGCTCGCGGGCGACGGCGCGCAGGGACAGTTGCTGCGCGCCCGCGGAGGCGAGCTGTCGGCGGGCCTCCTGCTTGATCTCGCGGGTGAGTTCCTCGCGGGCCCGTTCGCGGGCGGTGCGGATGGCTGGCATGGGGAGAGTCTGCCACAGGTCGGATCGGCGCACACATTCGAGAGCAGTGCTCTTGCTTGTGCGGTGCGCCGGTGTCATGCTGAAGACGTCGTCGAGAGCAGTGCTCTCGAATCGAAGCGGTAGTCATGGAATCGAGGGAGTCCGATGTCCCAGCCCGCCCAGTCGCCCGACCCCGCCACGCGCCTGATCGCGCCCACCAGCCGTCTCGGCATCGCCGCCGGCAGGCTGCTCAACAACCTGGTCTCCGGCCTCACGAGGGCCGGCATCAGCCTCTGGGGCTCCCGGGTCCTGGCCGTCCGCGGCCGCAAGAGCGGCGAATGGCGCACCACCCCGGTCAACCTGCTCAGCCACGAGGGTGCGCGGTACCTGGTCGCCCCGCGCGGCCGCACCCAGTGGGTCCGCAACCTCCGCGTCGCCGGCGCCGGCGAACTGCGGGTCGGCCGCCGCACCGAGACCTTCCGGGCCGTCGAACTGCCCGACGCCGACAAGCCCGAGGTGCTCCGCGAGTACCTGCGCCGCTGGAAGTGGGAGGTCGGCTACTTCTTCGAGGGCATCGACGCCGACTCCCCGACCGGGGAACTGCTGCGGATCGCCCCGGGCTTCCCGGTCTTCCGGATCACGACCGACTGAACGGGTGACAGGCGTCAGACGGCGGTAGGGACCAGGTAGCGGAGCTTGCGGCCGTCCGCGGCGACGAGGAGGCCGCCGTGGGCCTCGATCACGCGCCGGGAGGCGGTGTTCGTCTCGTCGCAGGTCAGCAGCGCCTTGCTGACGCCCAGCGCGGCGGCCACCGGCAGGGCGGCGGCGAGCATCGCGGTGGCATGGCCGCGCCGCCGGGCGCCGGGCCGCACGTCGTAACCGATGTGCCCGCCGACCCGCTCCAGCTTCGGGGTCAGCCGGTGCCGGATCGCCAGCCGCCCCAGCCACTGGTCGCCCTCGGCCTACCACAGCGTGGTCATCGGCACCCCCGCGTCGCCGCGCACGCCCGCCTCGGTGCGCTCGGCCAGGACGCGCGCGACGTAGCCGGCGAACGCGGCGGGCTCCGTCAGGGCGGCGGGTTCGACGTCGGAGACGAACCACGGGACGGGCGCGCCGGCCTCGGCGCGGAACTCGGCCACCGCCGCAAGGAAGGAACTCCGCAGCCGTACGGCCGGTTCGACCAGTTCGGGCACTGCGCCATGATGCCCCATCCGTGAGCCATCCGTGCCCCGCGGGCGCCGGACCGGCCGACGGGCGCTCAGCCCGGGTGCAGCACCGCCGCGACGATCTCGCGGACCCGGTCGTGACTGATCCCCTCCCGCTGTTCCGCGGCGAGCGGGTGGTCGGTCGGCTCCAGTTCGATGAAGGGGCGTTCGCCGACCGGCCGGGTGTGGGCCATGGTCTTCAGGTTGATCGTGCTCGGAGAGTAGATCGGCAGCTCCGTGGTCAGCCA
The DNA here is from genome assembly GCF_042734825.1 of Kitasatospora sp. NPDC059648. NCBI lineage: Bacteria > Bacillati > Actinomycetota > Actinomycetes > Kitasatosporales > Streptomycetaceae > Kitasatospora > Kitasatospora sp. NPDC059648. Next base: position 124,980 of record NZ_JBHWDU010000010.1, read on the forward strand.
GCCGAAGTACGGCGGTTCCGTCTCCCGGCCCTCGGTCTCCCACAGTTCGGCGGTGCGGGCGAAGTTGGCCTTGCTCAGCGAGACCCAGACCCCCCAGGAGAAGACGTCCTCGCTGCCGATCACCGGGATCTCGATCAGGCCCTTGACGAAGAAGTGCTCGCCCCGGATGACGCACTGGTCGGCCGTCAGCAGGCTGTCCGGGTCGGATTCGACGGCGTGGTCCCAGACGTCGGGCGCCGGGGTGGAGAAGTTGAGCGGGAGTTCGTCGTGGTGCCGGTCGCAGCAGGTGCAGGTGTAGCCGGGGTGATCAGACATGCGCGGCAGCTTACGGGCCGCCGCCGACCATGTGTCCTCCGGGTGGGTTGACGGCGAACGAAGCGGCTGCGGCCGACGGGGGACGCCCCGGTGCTGCTAGCGTGGCGCGGAGATCCGCAGCGATGGGAGTACGGGCGTGACGGGCGTGCATCGGTGGCTGCTGGACGAGACGCCCTGGCCGGAGCAGGCCCGGTTGGGATACGGGGCGCTGGTGGAACTGGTCGCGCCCGAGCCGCCGGTGCCGGACCTCGGGTGGCTGGGGGACGGGCCGGTCGGCACCCGGGGCGTGGTGGTCGGCTGCGAGGTCGAGGACGACGGCCCGGTGTACGGGGTGGTGACCGAGGACGGCAGCCCGTGGCGGCTGCGGCCGGAGTTCCTGGCCGCGCTGGGCGGCTGCCGGACGGACCTGCCGCCGCGCTACCGCAGTGACCTGCCGGAGGGCACCCGGGTGCGGATCCTGGCCGGCCCGGCCCCGGAGGGCGGGCCGGCCGGAGCCGTCGGGCGGGTCACCGGGCTGTGGTGGGAGTGCGCGCTGGAGCCGCCGATGGGGTACACCGTCGAGGTCGGCGAGTACACCCACTGCGTCACTCCGGAGCAGGTCGAACTGCTCCAGTAGTGCTCGTCGGGCGGTGTCAGCCCTTGCCGCCGCCCGCCTTCAGGACCTGGGCCGCGGCCACGCCCGCGGCGCTGTTGCCGTGGCCGCCGCCCTCGACCTCGGCGGCCACGGCGAGGTCGTTGCGGTAGGCGATGAACCAGCTGTTGGTGGCCTGCGAACCGGCCTCCACGGTGCCCGTCTTGGCGCCGATCTGGCCGCTCAGCCCGGACATCGGGGCCCGGGCGGTGCCCTGGGTAGCGGTCCGGGCCATCATCGAGCGCAGGCCCTGGGCGACGTCGGCGGGCAGCCGGCCGGGGGCCGTCACGCGGGTGACGTCCTCGCGCAGCACGGGCTGACGGAACGTTCCGCTCTGTACGGTGGCGGCGACCGAGGCCATCAGCAGCGAGTTCACCTGGATCTGGCCCTGGCCGATGTACTCGGCGGCCGCCTCGTCCTTGTTCCCCGGCACCGGGATGGTGGCGTCCCGGTTGGGAATGCCGATCCGCCACTGCAGGCCGAGGCCGAACTGGTCGCGGGCGACCGACGCCAGGGTGCCCGGCTGGAGCTTCTCCAGGCCCTTGTCGATGAATCCGGTGTTGCAGGAGTGGATGAAGTCGTCGCTGAGGGTGTAGTCGAGGTGGTTGCCGGGCTCGTCGTTGTGCCAGGTCCGGGGGGAGCTGGTGGTCTCCTTGCAGGGCGCCGCGGCGTCCGGGGTCACCCCCGCCTGCAGCAGCGCGGCCGAGGTGATCACCTTCATCGTCGAACCCGGCGCCTGCCCGCCGCCGACCGCGCGGTTGAAGCCGCCCTGCGGGGTGAAGGCCATCGCCAGGATGTTCCCGGTGCTCGGCTGGATCGCCACCAGCGATGCGGGCTTGCCGTCGGCCGACTGCTGCTTCACCGCGTCCTCGGCGACCTGCTGGAGGTCGGCGTCCAGGGTGAGCTTGACCTGCGGCGCGCTCGGCGGGGTCAGCACGAACAACTGCTCCGCGTCCTGCGAGCCGCCGCCGCTGAGCACCACGGCCTGCCCGGTGACGACCTTCGCACCGTCGGGCGGGGCGATCTGCGGCAGCACGGACCGCAGCGACGGGAACGAGTCCAGCGGCCGGCCCTTGCGGTCGGTGGGCTTGGACACCGGGTTGGGCAGGGCCTTGACGGCGAGCGTCTTCCCCGCGCCGAGCTTGGGATGGATCACCGTCGGCGCCCAGCGGACCAGGATGCGCCCGTCCGTCGCGCGCACGACGCCCAGCGTGCTGTCGTACTCCCAGGCCTCCGTGGTGCCGTCGAACTCGGCCCGCACCCGGTAGCCGACGGCGGGCTCGCTCGGCGTGCCGGACGCCGCCGCGCCCGTCCCGGTCAGGGTGAGCGCACGGGCGGACACCCCGTCGTGGAACGAGGCCAGTGCCGTCCTGGCGGCCTCCGGACGGTCGGTCAGGCCGGCCGCGACCGTGAGGTCCCCGCGCCCCCAGGCCGCCAGGAAGTCCTTGGCGACGGCGTCGGCCTCCGCGGCGGTGGGCGGCGTCTGCGGCCCCTTGGAGGCCGTGGCGTCCGCACCGGCGCCCTTGCCGGAGGAGTCGCCGGACACGGCGCTGACCACGTTGTAGGCGCCGTACCCGCCGACCACCACCAGCGCGGTGAACACCCCGCCGATCGCCACCAGCCAGACCCGGCGGGACCGGGAGCGGTTCGGGGCCTCGTCGTGGTCGTCGTGGACGAGGTGGTCGTCGTGGTTCTGTTCAGGGTAGTGCTCGTCGTGTTCCTGGTACATGCTGCTGCGTCCCCCCTGGGTACTCCGGTCTGCGCTGCCCGCCTCTCCCGGGTGCGCCTGCCGTACGGGCACCCGCCGGGCCGTTCGGGCCCGGACAGCCTATGCGGCGGCGGACCGCCGGTCGACAGTGGGGGCTTTTCGAGCGCTTGACCTGCGGACGGGGCCGGGGCGGGAGAGTGTGGCGGCAGGGCTCGGTCCGCGAGTGCCTGGTGGCCGTGGACGCGCAGGGGTCAGCGGCTCAGGCCTTCTTCACCACACTGGACTTGAGCTGCATCGCCCCGAAGCCCTCGATCCGGCAGTCGATGTCGTGGCCGTCCACCCCGTCGACCAGGCGGATGTTGCGGACCTTGGTGCCCGCCTTGATGCCCGAGGCGCTGCCCTTGACCTTGAGGGCCTTGACGACGGTCACGGTATCGCCGTCGCTCAGCACGTTGCCGACCGAGTCCTTGACCACGCGCTCGCCGGCGCCTGCCCGGGCGTCGGCCTCGGCAGGAGCCCACTCGTGGCCGCACTCGGGGCAGACCATGAGGGCGTCCATCTCGTAGGTGTACTCGCCGGAGCACTGCGGGCACGGCGGGAGGGTGTCGCTCATGGGTGCTGGCTGTCCTGTTCTGGTGCGGTCGGCGCGGGGTCGGCGGCTGGCAGCCTCCATGAAGTTGAAGAATTTTTCAAATCGACATCCCGGTGCTCCGTCCGCTCTCCGCCCCCCGGCGCGCGCGCCCACCCCGTCCGCGCCGTGGACGCGGACGCTCCGGCCTGGTATCCAGTCACCTGGCAGCCGGGCGGAGCGGGCGCCCCCGGCCGGACGGACCACCGAGGAAGCAGGGGCGATGCGCAGGGTTCTGATCGTCGGCGCCGGGCAGGCCGGCCTCCAACTGGCCCTCGGGCTGCAGTCCCACGGCTACGACGTCACGCTGCTGACGGACCGTGACGCGCAGGAGGTGCGGGACGGGCGGGTGCTGTCCACCCAGTGCATGTTCGACTCCGCGCTGCGCACCGAGCGCGCCCTCGGACTCGACCTGTGGGCCGAGCGGGCGCCCCGGATCGAGGGCGTGGGGGTGTCGGTCGGCGGGCCGCAGTCGGCCCGGGTGGTCGACTGGGTCGGACGGCTGGACGCCTACGCCCAGTCCGTCGACCAGCGGCTGAAGATGTCCACCTGGCTGGATGCCTTCGCCGCCCGGGGCGGCCGGGTGGAGCTGCGGCAGGTGAGCACCGCCGACCTCGAACACCTCGCCGGCTCGTACGACCTGGTGCTGGTCGCCTCCGGCAAGGGCAAACTGGCCTCGCTGTTCGAGCGCGACGAGGAGCGGTCCCCGTACCTGCGGCCCCAGCGCGCGCTGGCCGTGAGCTATGTGTACGGGCTCGCGCCGCGCCCCGAGCACGACTTCCCGGCGGTGCGCTGCAACCTGGTGCCCGGCATCGGGGAGTTCTTCACCGTGCCGGCCCTGACGGCTGCCGGGCCGTGCGACATCCTGCTCTGGGAGGCGCGGCCGGGCGGTCCGGCGGACGCCTTCGACGGGGTGCGCGGTCCGGGCGAACACCTGCGGGTGATGCTGGAGTTGATGAAGGCCTTCACCCCTTGGGAGTACGACCGCACCCGATCCGGGATCGAACTCACCGACGCCGGCGCGACCCTGGCCGGCCGCTTCACCCCGGTGGTCCGCCGTCCGGTCGGTGAACTGCCCGGTGGCGCGTCCGTGTTGGGCGTCGCCGACGTGGTCGTCACCAACGACCCGATCACCGGGCAGGGGGCCAACAGCGCCGCCAAGTGCGCCGCCCTGTACCTGGAGGCGATCCTCGCGCACGGGGACAAGCCCTTCGACCGGGACTTCCAGCAGGCGGCCTTCGACCGCTTCTGGGCGCAGATCGCGCGGGCCGTCACCGCCTGGACGAACGCGATGCTCGCCCCGGCGCCCCCGCACGCGGTGGAGCTGTTCGGCGCGGCCGGTCGACTCTCCGCCGTGGCGGACCGGTTCGCCAACTCCTTCAACGATCCGGGGGACGTGGAGGAGTGGCTGCTGGACCCGGAGAAGGCCGCCGCCTACCTGGCCTCGGTGGCACCGCGGGGCTGAGCGTCGGAGGTGTCACGGCGAGGTCAAGGTCTCGCCAAGTCCCGCGCGCGGACGTCCTGATCATGGTGGGTTCGTGTCAACCCCGGCCCGCCGGGGGACATTTACGCACAGAACGCGAACTCAGGAGACAAGTGGTGGCGGTCGACGGCAGCAACATGGCGCACGCTGTGATCGAGACGGCGGTGAAGGAACGCACGCGCCTGCAGACCGGCCGCAGCCGGGCGACGGCGCTCGTGGTGCTGGTCCTCCTGGCGGGCCTCGGGCTCTTCCTGGCACTGGTGGTCGGCAAGTCCGATCCGACCAGCGCCCCGACCTGCAACGGGACGACCATGACCCGGAGCGACGAGTGCCGGATCTGGACCAACCACGGCGGCGGGGGCATCTACGGCTACCAGGAGATGATCGACCGCAGGGAGTCCGGAAAGGGCGTGTGGCAGGTGGTCGGCTTCGTCGGCACCGGCCTGTCCGTCGTCCTGATGGGCGTGGCGGTCACCAAGCTCGACCCCAAGCGCCCCTGGGGCAAGCCGGTCACCGCCGTCTGCCCGCGGTGCCACCAGACCACCCTGCGGGAGAAGCTGACCGTGCACACCATCTCCCGGGGGCGGACCAACTACCGCTACAGCGGCATCGTCACGCTCTGCACCCCGGTCTGCGGCTTCACCGCCGTTCGCCAGCGCTGACGGCTACTGCTCGCCCACGAGCTCGTGGAGCCCGTGGAGCTCGTGGGCGAGCCCGTCGCCCCCGTCCGGCAGCATGCCCTCGCCGGTGCCGAGGCCGGACGCCCAGCCGAAGGCCGTCGGAGTCGATCCGGTGCAGTGCTCGCCGGGCCCCGGAACCTGGCCCGGCGCACCGAAGCCGCCCGTGCGCGCCTGCGCGGCCATGCCGTGGGCGGCCCCGGTGAACTCGTTGTGCACGTCCTCGGTCACGGCGCCGCCTCGGTCGCCGTGCGGTGGGCGGCGTCGGGGCCGGTCTGCCAGCCGTGGACGTAGACGAACAGGTCGGTCGCCCACTCGGGGATCCGCAGGTGGCGGGCGAGGTGCTGGGCGACCCGCGCCTCGGGGACGGGCGTCGCCGTGCCGGGCACGAGCAGGCGGCCGTGCTCGTCCAGGTCCACGGTCGCGGGCGTGCGGGGGAGGAGGGCGCGCGGGACGGGGTGGCGGTCACGGGTTGGGCTCTGTTGTCAGCGGATCGTCCCAAGGACGGGATCAGTCGGCGAGGCCCAGCGGGTCCGGAGCGGTGGCGAGCAGCTCGGGGCCGTTGTTGCGCACGCTGTTGACGGTGGGTGGGACGGCGCGGACCCGGAGGGCTCCGTCGGCGGGGCGGCGCAGCAGGTGGTGGAGCTCGGCCGGGTCGCTGCGGCCGGGGGAGAGCCAGGTGGGGAGGTCGTCGGGGGCGATGGTGAGCGGCATCCGGTCGTGGACGCGCCCTGCGGAGTCGGTGGCGTCGGTGGTGATGACGGTAGTGGTGGCGAGCCAGGCGAGCGGGTCGTCCTCGGGGCGGTTCGGGTCGCGCCAGAACTCGTACAGGCCGGCCATCAGCATCACGCCGCCGGTGCTGAGGAAGTACGGCTGCTTGTACTTCCTGCGGTCGTCGGTGGCGGGCACCTCGCGCCACTCGTAGTAGCCGTCGGCGGGGATGACGCAGCGGCGGGCGGCGAAGGCCTTGCGGAAGGCGGGCTTGGTGTCGACGGTCTCCGAACGGGCGTTGATCATCCGGGCGCCGCCGGACGGGTCCTTGGACCAGGAGGGGACGAGTCCCCAGCGCAGCGGACGCAGCTGGCGCAGCACCTCGCCGGTCTCCTTGTCGAGGCGTTCCAGGACGGCCGGCACCGGGTCGGTGGGGGCGACGTTCCAGCTCGGCGCGAGGGCCTCGGCCGGGTCCCACCGGAGTTCTCCGAGCAGTGAGACGAGGTCCTGGGGCGTGGTGGTGGAGACGAAGCGGCCGCACATGCCCCCAGCCTGCCACCCGGCACGGACAACCGGGGGCCTCAGCGCGCCGGTCGGCCGGGTCGGTGTACAGCGCTTTCGGGGCCTTCAGCAGGCGGGGCGCCCGAGCGGGTGACATCGAGGTGTCGATGGCCGGGGCCGATGTGCCGGTAGGCCAGCTTTGGGACGGTCCGGTTACTCCACGAGGTGGTTTGCGACGGTGTTCGGGAGGTGTGGTGGCGCTGAGGATGTTGGTGCCGCGGTCGGGTGGCGGGGCAAGGATGCGCGGGCGTGGCGCGGCGGTCGGTTTGCTGGCGGTGCTGTCGAGCATCGCGGTGGTCGCCCCGGCATTGGGAGCACCGCGTGTGAGCGGTTTGGTCCCGCAGACGCCCCTGCCGGGGGAGTGCATTCCCCAGTTCGCGACCCCGCTGCCGGTCTTCGGTCCGGCTGGGTCGACGCCTCGGGTCGATGCGGCGGCCCACAGGGGTCTGACCGTCGCCATGACGGAGACCGATCAGGAGGTGCTTCCGCAGGGCCGGCAGGACACCTGCGGCCTGGGGGTGACGTTCGGAAAGACCCGCGTGTGGGCCTATGAGACCTCGGACACGACGAGCAAGCAGGTCCTGGGCCCCGCGCACTGGCCGGCGGTGACGCTCGAAGCCGAGAGGCACACTCCCGCGCGGGTCACCTACGAGAACAGGCTGCCGAGTTTCAACCCGTCGAATCCGCACGGCGCCGGGTTGGTGCAGGGGCTGATGAAGGTCGATCAGACCGTCCACTGGGCCAATCCGTTGAAGACGCCGGGCGCCGGCATGCCCATGAACTGCGATGAGCCGCAGAATGCGGACAACCCGCTGTGTCAGCCCTACACCGGGCCGCAGCCCGCCACCGTGCACCTGCACGGTGCCGAGATCAGCGCCTGCTACGACGGCGGTCCGGACACGTGGTTCACCCCGAACGGCTTGAAGGGGTCGCAGTACTGTTCGGACGACAAACCCGCCCCGGGCCAGGCCGTCTACACCTACCAGAACTCCCAGGAACCCGGGACCCTGTGGTTCCACGACCACGTCCTCGGGGCGACCCGCAACAACGTCTACGGCGGACTGGCGGGCTTCTACTTCCTCAGGGACCCGAAGGAGGAGCCCAAGGGCCTTCCGAGTGGTCCCTACGAGATCGAGATGGCTCTGCAGGACCGTGTCTTCGACACCAACAGCCAACTGCTGGTCATCCCGCCCTCCAATCCGGACTACCACCCCTTCTGGGGCGTACGCGAGTTCGGAGACGTCGCGACCGTGAACGGGGCGGCCTGGCCCTACCTCCAGGTGGAGCCGAGGCGCTACCGCTTCCGCCTGCTCAACGGCGCCAACGGGCGGCGCTTCGCCCTGCACTTCGGGGGCGCTCCCGTGTACCAGATCGGCGCCGACGACGCCTACCTGGACCGTCCCGTGCCGGTCAACGGCACGGCGTGCGCGGGAGGCGCCTCCACGACCGAGTGCAGCGACGTGGACTTCATGCCGGGTGAACGCGCCGACATCGTCGTCGACTTCACCCGGATGGCCGGGAAGACGATCACCGTGACCAACACGGGAACGCTCGACACACCGCTGCCGGACATCATGCAGTTCCAGGTGACCAAGCCCCTGACGGGCCCCGACGAGAGCTGCGATCCGGCTCATCCCGCCCCGGAGGAGTGCGTCTGCGCCCGCCCGGTACCCATGGTCCACCTGATCGGGCCCGACGGCAGGCCGCGCGTCAAGGTCGACGCGGTCAGGCAGTTCGTGCTCAACGAGCTCAACACCTCAAGCACCCAGCCGAGAGGGGGGAACATCGAGCAGTACCTCAACAACACCCTCTACGACGGGCGTGAGTCCCCCGGCATCGAGCGGGAGTTCCCGAAGGACGGCATCAGCGAGCTGCCCCAGGTGGGATCGACCGAACTGTGGCAGTTCATCAACGCCGAGGAAGCGGCGCAGGCCTACCACCCGATGCACACGCACCTGGTGCAGTTCCAGATCGTCAGCCGCCAGAACATCGACTACGAGAAGTACATGAAGGCCTGGGAGGGGTCCTTCCCGAGTTCCTGCAAGCCCTCTGACGTCGACTTCTGCCCGGGCTACGGTCCGCCGCTGTCGTACCGGAGGCCGAACGCCGACGGGGCGGTCGGCGGGAACCCGGCGGTCAGTCCCTTCCTCCAGGGCAGTCCGATGCCGCCGGACCCGGGTGAATCGGGGTGGAAGGACACGGTCAAGGTGTTCCCGCATCAGGTGACCACCGTCATCGTGCGGTTCGCTCCGACCAGTGTCCCGGTCCACCGCACGCGGCCCGGGCTCAACCTGTTCCCGTTCGATCCGACCGAGGGTCAGTACGTCTGGCACTGCCACGTTCTCGGTCACGAGGACAACGAGATGATGCGGCCGTATCGAGTGGTCGGCCATCGTCGACAGCACGAGACGTTCCTGTAGGTCTCCTCACGGAAAGCGACGAGCATGCCGACCCACGTCTCACTGCTGCACCGGACCGATGACGTTGCCTGCGGCTCCCAGGACACCACCCAGCCGCTCGGGCGCCTTCGCCCCGGGACCTCCGGGCGCGACGAGATGGACCGGATCACCGTCGGGAGCACCTGAGGGACCCGCCGTCCGGAAGGCGACCGAGGCCCGGCCTGCTCGCAGGCCGGGCCTCTCCACGTTCAACGTGCGACGCAACGAGTCCCCCTGGTCGGTCGGCTCGTGCCTGCGCGGCCGGTTTCATCAGCCGGCCCGGATGCGACCGGTCCCGGGCGCAGGACGCAGCGGGTCACGACGATGCCGGCGATCCGGGTGCAGCACGCGGCGGCGCGGCTTCCGGCGTCGACGCCCGGGAGTCCGGGCAGGTCACACCGTCCGAGCAGCGCGCCCGCGTCACTCAGGCGGCTGGCCCGCAGGATCCTGCCCCGCCGTCTTCCGGGCTCGTCCTGGGCGTTCCCGTGTGGATGAGGCCGCGTGGGGTAGGAGTGGGGTGGACCGGTTCCGTCACCGCGGCGGACCGGATGCCCGTCGGCTGTCGCCGCACTGTCCCTCGCCCGTCTGCGCGGGGTCGATGCCCGGCCCGCCCCTGACGGTGGAGCCTTCGGTGGGCTGGGCTTGGAGCAGTGTCGTGACCCCATATCGAGAACGCGCACAGCGCGTGTGTTCGGAGCCGGACCTGAGGATCGAGATCACCCGCGTGGGCAAGGCCGTGGTGTGCTCGTTGGCCGGTGACCTGCACATGGACAACGAAGAGCACGTCCGGGAGGCCCTGTCCCGGGCGCTCGACCAGGCGGCGGCCCTGCTGGCCGTGGAGATGTCCGCCGTCACCCTGCTCACCTCCAGCGGCCTGAACGCCCTGCTCACCGCCCGTCGCCGCGCGAACGCGGACGGCGTTGCGCTGGTCCTGGTGGCACCCGGCCCCACGGTGCGGCGTGTCCTGCGGATCACCGAGGCCGATCTCGTCTTCCCCCTCTCCCCGTCCGTGGAGCAGGCGGTGCGCCACCAGCGGCCGTCACCGGCGGTGTAGGGCGTCTCCGGCCGGGCACACGCCGGGGTCAGACCCGACCCGGCTTTCACACGGAAGTCCCCATGCCCAGACCGCTCGCCGCCCCGGCCTTCCACGACCGCCTGGATTTCCCGCCGGGCAGCACGCGGTGCGCCCGCCGCGGCCTCGCGTTCATCCGGGCGACGATGGCGCTCTGGTGGCCGGACGGGGACGGCGCGGCCGTGGACGACATCCTGGTGGTGACCGCTGAACTGCTCTCCAACGCCGCTCACCACGCCGGCGGCCCCCTCGCCCTGGACCTCCAGCTCGACCCCGTGCGGCAGACACTGCGCGTCGCTGTCACCGATGCCGTGCCCGACCCGCCGCGGATGCGGCAACGCCCCCCGGCGGACGAACCCCACGGCCGCGGTCTGCGCATCGTGGACCGACTCGCCGCCGCCTGGGGCAGCATTCCCACGGAAACGGGAAAGACCGTCTGGGCCGAGCTCGCACTCCGCCCGGGGGGCCACCACCCGATCCCGCCGAACGGGGACCGGCCCCGAAGCTGACGCGCCCGCCCCTCGGAGGCCGACGAGGCGGGGAGGGAGCGGCCCGGATCGGTGGGAGAACGGCTCTTGCCCGTCATCGGCGGTGTGATTCGGGCGAGGAGATTGCAGTGGCGGAGGAGCGCGAAGCCGGCCCGGCCGTGCATCTGTCGCGTGATCCGCTTGGTGGGGGTGTCGACGCCCTCGGTACGGCCGTTGCGGGGGGGGGGGCAAGACGATGCCGGCGTTCGACGGCGTGAGGAGTGCGGGTGGGGAAGGATGATCAGCTCGTGGATCACGGAGTGGCCGCAGCTGCGCCGTCCCAGCGGACATCATCGCGGGGCGGCCGCAGGGACCTGTGGGAGGTTGCTGTGATGTCGTGCCCCGGCCCGATTGCGGCGGGCCGGGGCGCCGGATTTTGCCGTTGGAGTTAGTTCTACTTCTCGCCTCGCCCGCCGTGCTCGCCGCGCTCGCCGAAGCCGAAGTCGTGGCGCACGACCCGGAAGCTGCCGACGACGCCGTCGTCGACCTCGACCCCCTCGTGCACGCGCTTCGGGTGCACGCCCTCGCTGGCGCTGTGCGGCCCGACGGTGGCGATGGGGGCGCCGTTGTCGCAGACCGCTCCGCTGAAGACCTCGACGGTCCGGTGGCTGTCGTTGCGGACGTTGAGCGACTTGGCGCCCAGGCCGCTGACCACGGTGATGCAGCCGAAGTCGTCGGCGGAGTACGTCCGCTCGTTGACGTGGATGACGCCCCGGTGCTCGTGACGCTCGTGACGCTCGTGACGCTCCCGGCCCTCGTTGCCCTTGCCCTCGTTGCCCTTCGTGCCGCCGTCGAGCGGCGCCTGGGCGGGAGCGGCCGCCGGGGCGGCCTTCTGGGCGACCGGGGCCGCCTTCACGGGCTCGGAAGCGGCCGACGCGTAGCTGATACCGGTCACGGCCACGGCCGCCGACGCCGCGAGGCCAATGGCGGTGGTCATCTTGTTCATGGACCCTCTCCTGTTTCTGGACTGGATCGGCTTGGTGCCGACATGAATGAACGTACCGACTGCCTAAATGACTGTCATATCAATGCGCCGCCGAATGGTTGACGCGCAGGTCTGAATGGGTGACGGGCGAGCCCTTGAACCGCTTCCTGAGCCGACGGCGGCAGGTTGGCCTTGCTTTCCAAATCACTTCATTCACGGTGGAGTTGACGGTCCAGTTGGGGCCATTGCGGTCATGCCTGACTTCTCCTCACTCATTTGGACCGATCGCGGCATTCGTCTGCGAAAGGAGGGCCGGAATGACGGTGGGCCAGTTCGCTGGACCGGCCGGACGTGCCATGGGTCGGGCGGCCGCGGCGGGCCTGTCGGACTCCGTGCCAGGGGGGGGCTCGGCCTTCTTGGTGGTGGGTCCGGGGCGGACCGGTGGCGCGCACGCCCCGGGCGGTCCGGCTGCCGTTGCGGTGGCGAGGCTCGCCGCAGCCCTGCAAGCGCTCGGTGGCCGGTCGGCCATCCCGTCCGTCCTTGGTGCGATGCTCGCCGGGCTCGCCCTCGCGGCAGCGAACTGCCCTGGTACCAGCCAGCGTTGACGGTCAGCGGCCTCGGTGGGTCACCACTCGCCGTGGCTGCTCGGCCCGATAGCTGCAGGGCTGCCGTGTCCACGCGGACCCTGTCGGGCAGGGTGCGTGGTCATCCCGCTCCGAGCCGGGGTGCCCGGATGCGGCCCAGGACGCCTGGAACTCTCGTGTCGGCCTGGATGAAGCCTCCGGCGCGGTCCGGCTCCCGTCGACCTGCTGGGCAGAGGTGACCTTCTCGCCGCTGGTACTCGCGGTGCGGGCGGTACACCGACAGGTCACAGTCGACTCGGATGCCACACGCGGAGCTGTCGGTCAGGCGAGTCGGCGTGTCGGCGGGGAGAGGACGTGTGCGACGAGGTCGTCGACGGTGTCGATGAGACGGTGGCGTCGGCGATGGGCGGCGTGCTGGCGGTCCGACCCGGTGCCGTGGACTTTCAGCCGGGAGACGAGAGCGTCGACATGCCTTGCGTCCCCGTGATGCTGCAAGGCCGGACGCACCCATGACAGCAGTGCGTGAAGACGGCACTCGGCCGGCTCCAGGCGCGGGCCGGCCAGGTCGACGGCCTTCCCCGCCAGGCCGTCGCGCGCAGCGCGCCAGCAGGCTGCGTCCAGCAGCTGGGGGTCGGGGCGCGGGGCGGACCCGCCGTGGTGGAACGCGTCGAGTGCGGTCGCTGCTGCGGCGCGTACGAGGGCGGCGAGCAGGACGGCGTCGTCGACGGTCAACGCCGCATCGGCGACGCGGATCTCCAGGGTGGGCAGATGATGGGAGGGGCGGATGTCCCAGTAGATGCCCGCCCGGTCGAGAGTGGTGCCGGTGCCGATGAGGGCGGTGACCAGTTCCTCGTAGTGCTGGAGCGAGTCGAAGTACGGCGGCGGCCCGCTGACCGGCCACTGCCTCCAGGCAACGGCACGCCAACTCGCGTACCCGGTGTCCCGGCCGCGCCAGAACGGAGAGTTCGCCGCAAGTGCGATCAGGGCAGGAAGCCACACCCGCAGATGGTTGCCGACCTGGAGGGCCTGATGCCGATCGTCGAGCCCTACGTGGATGTGAAGGGCGCACGAGACCTGATCGTCGTCGAGCGCGCCGAACGCCGCGACGCTGCGGGCGTAGCGCTCCCCGGGCATCACCGGCGGTGTGCCGTCGGGTGCGAGTACGGGTCCGCCACTGGACACGATCCGGACCCCGTGCCCGGCGGCGGCCCGGGCCAGCCGCACCCGGTGCGCGTACAGTTGCTCGGCGAGGTCCGCGAGGTCGACGTGCGGCTCGGTGCGCGTCTCGACCTGGTAGCGCGTCAGTTCAGGCCCCACGAGCCCGCCCAGTTCGAGAACGGCCGTGGCGATGACTTCCTCGGCACGGGGAGCCACCATTCGGGAGTCCGGGTCGACCAGGAGGAATTCCTCCTCGACCCCGACAGTGAGACGCGGCCCGCTCAAGGAGCAGGCCGGAGGACATTGCCGAGCACGCTACCGATCCCGACCCAGGTCACCCGTTCTCACCACCATTTCCATGATGCCAGCGACTACGGTCACTTGTAGCAGCTCCCGCCGGTGCGTGTGCGGACTTCGGCCGACCGCACCGGTGACGCCGGTCACTGCACGAGTTCCTGGTGGCCCGTCAGGGTGACTTCGAGCGTGGTGGCGTTCGACGTCGCGCCAGGGCAGCGGGTGCCGGTCTTACCCGCCATGGCCGGGTGTGCCAGGAGTGGGCGACAGTGGCCGCCCGGCGGGTGTTCGCCGGGCGGCCACTGCTGTGGCCCTCGGGTCAGCAGCTGTGCGCGGAGGAGGGGCGCGAGGCCGCGACGTAGGGCTTGCCGGAGATCCTGGCGACGACGTCGGCCGGGCAGGAGGCGATCCAGGCGGCGCCCGTGGCATGGTTCTTGACCTTGACGTCGCTGCAGTACACGGCGCGGTCGGCGGTCTTGAAGCACTGGTAGCCGGGGTAGCCCGCCGCCGAAGCGGTGTTCGTGCCGGCGAGCAGGCCCGCCGCGGGGAGCAGGGCGAGGGGAAGGGCGGCACGCATCCTCATGGGTTTCTCCCATCGGTTCGTACGGACGGTGCGGTGATGCTGGCATTGCGGGGGCGGGCCGGACAACGCCACATGTCATGTTTTCGTCAAACCTCAGCGGGGTGAACCTCCCGGCGATCCGGGCCGTGGCCGGCGCTGCGCGAAGTGGAGGGCGGGGCTGAATTGAACGCGTTCAATTGTCGCGCTAGGCTCACCACCGGAGATGAGGGGGAACTCATGAAGATCGTCATCCCCGGCGGCTCCGGCGCACTCGGGACCCTGCTCGACCGCAGCCTGACCGCCGCCGGGCACCAGGTCGTGGTGCTGAGCCGACGGCCCGCCGGGCCCCGGCAGGTCGGCTGGGACGGGTGCGGCCCCGGAGCCTGGACGTCGGAGATCGACGGCAGCGACGCCGTCGTCAACCTGGCCGGGCGCAGCGTCAACTGCCGCTACACCCCGGAGAACCAGCGGGCCATGATGGAATCCCGGGTGCGCTCCACCCGGGCCGTCGGCCGGGCGATCGCCGAAGCCCGCAGGCCGCCCGCCGTCTGGCTGCAGATGAGCACCGCCACCGTCTACGCCCACCGGCACGACGCGCCCAATGACGAGCGGACCGGTCGGATCGGCGGCGGCGAACCCGACGCCCCGGCCTCCTGGCAGTACAGCATCGACATCGCCCGGGCCTGGGAGGACGCCCAGGCGCGGGCCGACACCCCGCGCACCCGGCGTCTGTCGCTGCGCACCGCCGTCGTCCTCGGACCCGAGCGCGGGGGTGCCTTCGACTCGCTGTCCTGGCTGGCCCGGCTCGGCGTCGGCGGGCCGATCGCGGGCGGCGCGCAGTACGTGTCCTGGATCCACGACCAGGACTTCGCCCGAGCCGTCGAGTTCCTGATCGAGCACGAGGAGCTCGGCGGCCCGGTCAACCTCGCCGCCCCGAACCCGCTGCCCCAGCGCGAGTTCATGCGCGAGCTGCGCGCGGGCTGGGGGATGCCGCTGGCGCTGCCCGCCGCGCGCTGGATGGCGGAACTCGGCGCGTTCGCGCTGCGCTCGGAGAGCGAGCTGCTGCTGAAGAGCCGCCGCGTCGTCCCCACCCGGCTGCTGGAGGCGGGCTTCGCCTTCGGGTACCCGGACTGGCCGCAGGCCGCCCGCAACCTGATCCGGCGGCTGCGCGGGCGTTAGGTGGTCCGACCCGCGGGGTCAGGGCGCGGCCGGGGCCGCCCCGCCCGCCGTTCGGGCGGATGTCGGTCGTAAGACGGGCCCCGGGGCTGCCGGGGTTCGTCACGGCGCTGTCACAGCTCCGCGCTGGTGGTTGCCGAGGGCCGTCCCGCTCGGGAGCGTGGGGGCAGGGAGAGGGGGCCGGGACGTGGTGCGGTTGTGGTTCATGCAGCAGCGGGGGGAGCTGGTCGGCGTCGGCTCGATACTGGGGCTGGTGGCCGCCGTCGTCCTCGCCGAGAGCGGGACGGTCGGCGGGGGAGCGGCCTTCCTCGTGATGGCGGCGATCGTCGCGGTCGCCGCCTTCGCCGCGCCCCACGCGTACTGGCTGCGTGCGGACGAGGGCGGGCTCACCCTGGTGCGGTTGCTGGTGCCGCGCCACTACGCCTGGGCGGACCTCCGGGGGCTGGCGATGGAGCTCGGCCGGGACGAGGAGAACGACGGCCACCACCTCACCCTGCGGCTGCGCCTGGCGGAGCCGCCCGGCCGGTTCTGGGGCCCGCGGCTCGGCCGGATCGACGTCACCGACGAGGGCACCCCGGAGGGCGTCCCGCCCCGGGCGCTGGCCGAGCTGTTCGCCGTCTTCGTCGAACACCGACTACCCGTCGACCTTCCGGAGTTCGCCAACGAGGTGCTCAGGGTGCGCGGACTGCCCCAGCTGCCGCCGCTGCCGCTCTGGGCCCCGCCCGCCGGCGGAGTGCCCGCCCCGGAGCAGGCCTACGCGGACGCGCCGGACATCGAGGACGAGCGGCGTGACCTCGTGGCCCTGGGGAAGGCCGTCGAGCGGCGGGTGCGGCTCAGTCGGGAGTACCGGCTGCGCCGCGCGGCACTGGCCGACCGGATGTTCCTGCGCGACGGGGACGGCCTGGCGCTGGCGATCGCGCTGCGGGAGGCGGAGCGGCTGGTGGAGCACGACCGGATGAGGGTCGAGGGCGACCAGCGGCGCTATGTGCGCCAGCAGTACCTGAGCCGACGCACCCTCAGCCCGGAGCGGGACCGGCGGCCGTAGCCAGCAGGTGGTCCAGCACCCGGCCGAAGACGAGCCGCCCGACGAAGCCCACCGCCGGGTCCAACAGCCTGGGCAGTCCGGCGATCCGCAGCTCCTCGGCCCAGACCACCTCGCTGCCCGAGCCCGCCGCGCGGACCCGCAGCTCGGCGCCGCCGCGCACCACCCGCCCCCGCTTGACCAACTGGCAGTGCGCGGGCTCGGCCACCTCGACCAGCTCCATCGGGTCGTCGAAGCGCAGCGGCCCGAGGGCCGTCCGCGCCAGGACGACGTCCCCGGGCCGGCGCCCGGTGCCCCGCGCCACGCTCACCCGGGTGAACGGCACCCGGTCGCCGTGCCGTGGCCAGGCGGTGAGGCGTGCCCAGCATTCGGCGGGCGGCAGGGGACTGCGGCGGGTCAGTACGAAGCGGGCCATGTCGCAGACTAACCGGGCGGGCGCAGCGGCCCCGGCAGCGGCGCCGGTGGCGAAGGCGGGCGGTGACGGCTGCTGCGGGGCCTGCCGGGGCACGGGCCGGAGGCAGTCAAAGCTTGGTAAAGTCCGGTTTTCCCCCTGGATGTGCCATTGCACATGTCACATCATGCCCCCATGAGAAAAGCCATCGCCCTGCTCTCGGCCGCCGCGGCCGTGGCCACCCTCGGCGGGCTCGTCGGCCCCGCGGCCGCCGTCGAGCCCGACGGCCCCGACCTGGTCGACTCCGGCCAGGGGAAGCTGGTCTGGAGCTCCTGCAACGACACCGCCACCCCGGCGCTCCAGTGCGCCATGCTCGATGTGCCGGTGGACTACGCCGACCCGCACGGCCGCAAGATCAAGATCAAGCTCAACCGCCTGCCCGCCACCGCCCCCAAGGACAAGCAGCAGGGCCCGATCCTGCTCAACCCGGGCGGCCCCGGCGACTCCGGACTCTGGATGCCCGCCTACATATCCGGCCAGATCCCGGCGGACGTCGCCTCGACCTACGACTGGATCGGTTTCGACCCGCGCGGCACCAACGGCAGCGACCCCCATGTGATCTGCGACGCCCGCTACTTCGACGCCGAGCGCCCCGACTACCAGCTGGACCAGGGGACTTCGAAGGCCTGGCTGAGGAAGGCGGCCGGCTACGCCGCCGACTGCGCGGCGGACTGGTCCTGGCTGCTGCCGCACATGACCACCGTCGACAACGCCCGCGACCTGGACAGCATCCGCCGGGCGCTCGGCGCACCGAAGATCAACTTCTACGGCGGCTCCTGGGGCACCTCGCTCGGTTCCACCTACGGCCAGCTCTTCCCGTCGCACGTGCGCCGGATGGTACTGGACAGCATCGTCGGCCCGACCATCAGCTGGTACGACCACAACGTCCTCCAGGACCGGGAGCACCAGCGCCGCTTCGACGCGTTCGCCGAGTGGACGGCCAAGGCCGACTCCGTCTACCACCTCGGCACCGACGCCAAGGCCGTCGAACAGGCCTACCACCAGGTCGAGGACGCCCTGCGCAAGGAACCGGCGGACGCCGCCCCGGCGACCGGCAAGATCGGCCCCGCCGAGTTCGAGGACACCTTCTACAGCGGCGGCTACAACTTCCTGCGCTGGCCCCGGATGGCCACCGTTCTCTCCGCCTACCTCACCCAGCACGACACCCGGCCGCTGACCATCGCCTACAACAAGTACGCCGCCCCCGGTGCCGACGACGGCGCCTTCCCGGCCTACAACGCCGCCCAGTGCACCGAGAACGCCTGGCCGCGCGACTGGGAGTTCTGGAAGAAGGACCAGGCCCGGGTCAACGCCGCCGCGCCCTTCTACACCTATAACAACATGTGGTACAACGCCGCCTGCATGTTCTGGCCCTACCAGGGCAACCCGGCCGGCCGACTGAGGATCACCGGCAGGAACCTGCCCCCGGTCCTGCTCTTCCAGGCCACCGAGGACGCGGCCACGCCGTACCAGGGCGGGCTCGCCATGCACGACGCGCTGCCCGGCTCCAAGCTGGTCGTCCAGAACGGCGGCAGCTTCCACGAGATCCTCTTCCACGGCAACGCGTGCCTGGACGACACCTTCACCGCCTACCTGCGCGACGGCAGCCTGCCCCAGGGCACGGGACGGATCGCCAAGACCTGCGCCCCCGAGGCCGACCCGGCGCCGGTCTACGTGACGCCGCCGCCCGCCACCGCCAAGGCGCTGACGGCCGACCGGCCCGGCCCGCTCCCGCCCACCGACCCGGAGGCCGTGCGAGGCGTCCTCCGCTAGGAGTTCTCCGACGACGTGACGGCGCTCAGCGGCGCGGCCGGCGAGTCCAGGCTGCGCCGCTCGGCCTTGACGCCGATGCCCGGTGCGCCTGGGCGTGCGCCGGTGCGCCGGTCGGGTGCATGCGCTCAATTCACTTGGCGAGACGCGAAGTTGGCGCTTTTCGGCGGCGTGGTGGAGCATGGGCGGAGTCCGGTCTGTTGCGGCGCCCTTGCGCCCGGCCGAGGCGGCACGCGTACGGCGAGAGGAGGCGGGTCCCGTGGGTTCGGTGGCACGTCCGTTTCTGGTCCGGGGGAGGGCGGTCCCGCTGGCCAGGTACCTGGCGGAGGAGGGCATCGAAGGCCTGGTGGCCTGCTCCTGCATCGGCAACGAGGTCACCATCGACCTCGCCGACACCCGGATCCTGGTGAACCTGGCCGACGTCGGCGGGGTGGTGGGCCTCACCTTCCACATGGTCCAGGACGGCCCGGCCAAGGCCCGTTCCTGGACGCGCCGGCTGCCCAGCGACACCGCCCCGAAGGAACTCGCGGCGAGCATAGCCCGGGACGTCCGGACGCTTGAGCGTGAACTGGCCCCGCTGCGCCGCCGCCCCCCGGAGGGAACGGAACGCCGCTGGCCCGCCGTCTGAGGACTTGGGGCGTGGCCGTGGACCGTGGTCCTGCCTGCCGTGACCACCCGTCCGCCGACGGGCACAACGTGCTCCGGGAGCTGGAGGACCATGGCGCCGACGACCGTCAGCGTTCCTCCCGCCGGCCCGGACGGAAGGACCACTGACGATCCGGCACCTCTCCGCGCCCGCACTCGGCGACGACGACTGGATGATGGCGGGCGTGTACCCCGTTCCGTCCCGGCTGTGGCGGCCGACGGAGAACTGCTCGGACCGCTCGGCTTCGAGGACGGCCCGGACTACTTCCTCGGCGCCCGCCAAAACCTCCCCGAGGGGCGGATCCGGCGGCCCGCCCCCGACGGCGGCACGGCGCCCGCTCGGACACCGCCGATCTGACCGGGCCCCGGCACTGCCGGGTGGGGCGCGAGCGCGAGGTGGGTGAGAACCGCACCGAGCGCGGAGAGCGCCGCGAGGACGAGGCCGAGGGTGTGGAAGGCGGTGGTCAGCCCCTCCGTCAGGGCGGCCCGGTGCGCTTCGGTGACCTGTCCCTGGACGGCCTGTCCGGCGATGCGGGTCGCCGCTCCGGAGGGGAGACCGCTGCCGCTCAGCCGGGCGGCGGTGAGCGCGGTGAGCAGCGCGGAGGCCCCGGCGACGGCGACGGATTCGCCGGTGATCCGCATGGTGTTGAAGATGCCCGCCGCCGCTCCGGCGTTCGCGACCGGGACGGTGCTGACGGCGGCGTTGTCCATGACTCCGAACGCCAGCCCCACCCCGCCCCCGAAGGGCAGCAGGGGGAGCGCCAGTTCGGGCCACGATGCGCTGCCGTGCAGGGTGGTCAGGAGCAGGGCGCCGACCGCGATCAGCGCGGAGGCGCAGGTCAGCACCGCCCGTACCGAGGTGCGCGCGGCCAGCCGGCCGGCGGCGAGCGGCAGCAGCAGGAGGACCGGGGCGGTCATCGGGAGCAGGAGCGGGTGGGCGCGCTCGGCGGCCGCAACGACGTCCTGGCGTGGAACCGGCCGGCCGCCGCCCTGATCGCCGACTTTCCCCGCCTCGCCCCGCGCGAGCGGAACATGGCCCGGCGCATCTTCCTGGACCCGGACGCGCGGGAGGTCCACCTCGACTGGGACGAGGCCGCGCGCACCACCGTCGGCATCCTGCGGATGGCCGCCGGACGGCACCCGCACGACCCGGAACTCGTGCACCTGGTCGGCGAACTGTCGCTGGGCAGCGAGACCTTCCGCCGGCTGTGGGCCGGGCACCACGTGCACGAGAAGACCCACGGCCCCAAGCGCTTCCGGCACCCGGCGGTCGGCGACCTCACGCTCGACTACGAGACCTTCCACGTCCCCGGCGCCGCCCACCACCTCCTGGTGGTCTACACGGCCCCGCCCGGGAGCCCCGCCGAGGAGGCGCTGAACCTCCTGGGCGGGCTCAGCGCCTCCGCCTAGACCTGTCGTCCGGTGACGTGACGATCATTCGCCGGTCAGCGGTGAGAGCGGCCGCTCGGAGAAGGTCTCCAGGACCACCGTCGTCCGCGGTCCACCAGCACCCACCCGACCGGGCCGGGACGACGTCCCCGGCGGTAGCCGGCGTCCGGTGACCCGCCGGTCGCCCGCCCGCGCGAAGGGTCGCGGGGCGGGCGGCCACCGGGCTCCGGCGGGGCGTACGCCGTCAGCGATCGGCCGGACAGCCCCCGGCGGAGCCGGTCAGCGCGTCACCAGCCAGGACAGACTGCCGGTCAGCTCGGCCCGTAGCGCCGGGTCGGCGACCGCCGGGGTCGGGTCGGTGGCGACGGCGCTGAGCAGGTGCGGCCGGGAACGGGGGCCGGTCAGGTGGAGGGCGTCGAGGTCGAGGGCGGTGCGCCCACGCAGCCGGGGTTGCTCGCGTCCGTCCAGGTACCAGCGCAGTACGGTGCCGGACACCGGCAGGTCGACGGTCAGCCGGTCGGCGGCGGTGAGCCAGCTGCCGGTGGGGGTGGGGCTGGTCAGCGGGGTGGCGTGGCGGTAGAAGCCGGCGATCATCGCCTCCCGCCCGGGCAGGTTGAACTCCCGTCCGAGCGAGCGCATGATCGAGTTCTCGGTCGGCCGGTAGAGCCCCGTGGGGTAGTAGCCGCCGCCCTGGTAGGTTCCGACCGTCCCGCCGTCGGGCGAGGACTGGCCCAGCCAGCGGGCCCACTTGGTGCCCCGGTCGCTCATCCGGTCGGCGGTCAGCGTGCTGAGGTTGGCCTCCGGCGGCTCGTCGCCCTGGTACGTGCCCTGGCCGTCGTAGGCGTACTCGTCGGCCAGCTTGCCCAGCGAGTGTCCGGTCTCGTGCACCGCGATCTGCCCGGACCTCGCGTTGCCGCCCGCGACGGTGGCGATGCCCTCGTAGCCGACCGGGGACTTGACGTCGTTGTAGCCCGCGCCGCCGTACTTGGCGCTGTTGGCCACCACGATCACCAGGTCCGCCTGCGGGGCCTTGGCGGCGTAGCGCTCGACCGCCTTCTCGTCCACGCAGAGCAGCCGCTCCACGCCGTCGCACCAGAAGTAGGAGCCGAGGGCGGTGTGCCGTACGGTCGCCTGGTCCGGATCGCCGGTGACGCCGGACTCCGGGGAGACGGCGGAGACCGCCCAGACGTTGAACAGGCGCTGGTAGGTGGCGTACGGCTCGACGGCGGTGATCTCGCGCCACTTCTCGGCGGCGTCGGTGCGGAACTTGTCCTGCTCCTGGGCGGAGTAGCCGTCGCCGACCACCACCACGTCCAGCTTGGCGGCCGGATCGCCGTTGCGGACCAGGGAGGTGACCTCGCCGTCGCCGCCCGGCGCGGCGAGGCCGGCGGGCGGGGCGGCCAGGTAGGGGGAGGCGGTCGGTGCTGTGGCGCGGGAGATGCCGCCGTCCTCGGCGAAGGCCTCCACCTGACGGTGGGGTGCGTCCGCCGCCGGTGCGCCCCGCCCGTCCGCCGGTGCGCTCCAGGCGGGGGCGGCGCCGAGCAGGCTCGCGGCGAGGGCGGTGGTCAGCAGGGCGGACGCGGCCCTGGCTGTTCTGGTGGTCCTGGTGGTCCTGGTGTGCACGAGGGTCCTCCCGGTGGACGGCGGGTGTGGGGAGGCTCCTTCCCTTGTGCGGGACCTGACAATCGTTCAGCAGTTCTCAATGCCCGCGGAGGGCCTCCGCCAGGGTGCGGGCCTGCTCCTCAGTGATGCCGAGCGCCAGTGGAATCTGCCGGGGGCGGCGGAACGGCACCCGCAGCAGCAGTGTCGGTGTCTCGGTGGCGGACAGCCGCTCCACCAGGGCGTCGTAGGCCGCGCGGGCGACGCCGTACTCCTCCGGCTCCTCCACATCGTGCCCCAGGGTCAGGAGCAGGTGGGCGAGCCAGAAGGCGGGCTCGCTCGCGAGGTCCTCGCCCGGGAGCAGCTCTTCGTCCTCGAATCCGGGAAGGTGCGGTGCGGCAGTCATGCGGGGGAGCGTAGTGCGCGGGTCGGACAGCGCGGCCGGGCGGGGTCAGAAGTCTTCCAGGGTGCGGACACAGACGTAGGCCGCGAGCAGCCAGAAGGCGACGCCGATGACCAGAGTGACGATCAGTGGCCACTGGATGGTGATCAGGACGGCCGAGCCGACGGCGGTCGCGACCGCGGCGGCCGCGCCAGAGGCCAGCAACATGCTTGCCAGGACGTCGATCTCCTCCAGGTACATCCCGGTGAGCACCAAGGCCAGCCCGGCGCCGATCAGCGCGCTGGACTCGATCCACTTCAGCCACGGCATGTGCAGGGGCTTCGCGCGGTGCCCGTGGTAGCTGACCTCGATCACCTTGCCCCGCAGGACCTTCAGTTCCACGGTGGTGCCGGGCTCGACGTCGTCGTAGAACGCCTCGCCGACGTCGTAGGCGTCGGTGGGCGCGGTCTCGCGGGCGACGGCCAGCTTGTAGGCGGTCGAACCGTCGTCCGCCTCCGTCCACCGCTTCGTCACCCGGCCGCTCTCCAGGGCCGCGCAGAGCTCACCGGGCTTCGCCGCCGGGGTCGCGCAGGTCGGCGCGGCCCGGTAGGTGTGGATCTCCTCGAAGACGTCGACGAACCGGACGAAGCCGAACACGGTGAGGGCCAGCCCCAGACCGATGATCGTGATGCGGGCGAGGGCCCAGAGCCTCTCGCGGAGGCTCGGTGACGGTTCCGGCTTCTTCGACGGAGGGGGCGTGTCCCGCGGAGGGGCTGAATCCTCAGGCATCGTCACCGTCCCGCGTCCGTACCGTACGCGCGTCCATCGGACTCCCCACCGGTCCTACCCCTCCCGCCGGACCCGTTCGCACCCGGTGCGAAGTCGGGCGCAGACCGGATCATGCCAGGGAACGCCGACGAGCGCGAGGAATTCCCGTCGCCGCGGCCGGACTTGTGGAGCAGGGAAGATTGCCGGCATGACGTCGACGGCCTGACGCGATGAGCCCGGTCTCGCGCACCGCCCTGCCCGTCGCGCGGGTCCGGGGCTTCGAGAGCGGTCGGCCCGACGCTCTGTTCGTCGACCCGTCGACCCGTCGACCCGTCGACCCGTCGGCCGTCGGCTCGCTGTCCGCCCCGGGCAGCCGCCTGCTGGTGGAGCGGGGCCGGGACGTCTCCCTGACCCCGCACGACCCCGCCCTGGCCCACGTCGTCGAACTCTGGCGGGGCGGACTCGCGCCCGACACCGACAAGTGGCTGGACGCCCACGGTCGACAGGTCCGGACGACCACGCTCGCGGAGGCCGGTGACACCTATGGCCGCCCGCTGCCGGACGGCCTCGGCCGGGCCGGCGGGTTCGCGAGGCGGGCGGACGGTCGCTCGCTGACGGGCTTCACCAACGTGCGTGGCGGATCCTCAGCCGTCCCAGCCCCAGCCCCCCGGAGATCCGGATCGTCGGCCCGCCCGCCCGGGCGGGCTGCCGGGGCCGGTAACGCGGCGCCCGTAGGCCGGCGTGCAGGCCGCCGAGGTCGACGACCGCGTCCCGGGGCACGATGACGTTGGCACCGCCGGTGCCGAGGTGCAGCTCGATGTCGACCACCGGGTGCGCGATGACCGCCCGGGACAGGTCCAGGCGCACCCGGCCGAGCGCGGACGCGACCTTGAGGACCCGGGGGACGCTCCAGGCGCCGCGCCGCCGGATCCACCCGCCCGTTCCGGTGCCGGTGATGGTGGCCGTGGCGTCCGGGGGCGGCTCCGGGAGCGCGGCCAGGGCCGAGTCGAGCCCGCCGGGGGTGGTGGCGGTGAGTGCCGTCCGGAGACGCTCGTCCAACTCCTCGTCCGACAGGTGTCCTTCGGCGTACGCCTCCTGCAGCCGCCGTACGGCGGTGTCGCGGTGCTGGGCGCTGATCGGCGGCGGCCCGTCGGTCCCGGCCGCCGTCATCCGATGCCACTACTGAGTACGTTGTACGCGGTCATGGTGGCCAAGGTAGATTACCGGGTACCGCGTACGCAAGAAGGAGGGCCGACCGTGACCGACGCCGAGTACGTGAACATCTGGATGCGGCCCGAACGCCCCGCCCGCGGACCGAAACCCGCCTACAGCCGGGCACAGATCGCCGAGGCCGCGGTGCGGATCGCCGACGCCGAAGGACTGGAGGCCGCCACCATGCGGCGGATCGCCGCCGAGATCGGCGCCGGCGCGATGTCGCTCTACCGGTACGTCCCCAGCCGCGACGACCTGGTCCTACTGATGGCCGACCGGTTGATGGGCGAGATCGACGTCGACGGCATGCCCTCCGGCGACTGGCGAGCCGACCTGGCCCGCTACGCCCACGGGCTGCGCGCCATGTGGCTGCGGCACCCGTGGATCGCCACCGCGCACCGGGCGCTGCCGGTCTTCGGCCCCCAGCAACTGCGCCTGATCGAAGCGGTGATGGGGGTGCTCGACGCCCACGTCCCGATCGACGAGAACCTCGCGCTGATGGCCCTCCTCAACGGCTACGTCGAGGGCGCCGCCCGCGACGAGGTCAGCTGGGCCGAGGAGGTCCGCCGCAGCGGGGTGAGCGAGTCCGAGTGGCTGGCGCGCAGCTACCCGTACGTCCAGCAGCTGCTGGAGAGCGGTCGGTACCCGATCTTCGGCAGGATCGCGACGGAGGCGCGTCAGCCGCGGATGGGCCGCGACGAGCAGTTCGGCTCCGGCCTGGAGCGCGTCCTCGACTGCATCGCGGCCGCCCTCCCGGCCGCTGTTCCGGCCGCTCCTCCGTCCGACGGCCAGGCCGGCGCTACTGCGCCGGTTCCACCGCGATGTCCGTGAACTCCACCCGGGCGTCCTCGGTGTACGCCCCGATGCTGCCGGCCGGGTACGGGCGTTCGTCGTCCTGGTAGGACACCAGGGCCCTGCCGCCGACGCTCACCTCCAGGTGCGCGCCGCGCTGGGCCACCGTCACCCCGGACCAGGGGCCGACGGGGAACTGGTCCGGGCCCGTCGCCAGAAAGCGCTGGCCGCCCGGGTAGACGGGGTCACGCTTGCCCAACTCCCAGCCGTTGGGCTTGAGGATGAGGTAGTAGAAGTGCTCCGGATCGGAGTACGCCCACACCAGCCACGGGACCTCCCACGGGTTGGGCGTGGGCGTGCGCAGCTGGGCGACCGTGCGCATCCGCGCCTTCAGGTCCATGTCCCGGTACTGCCGGGTGGAGACGACCAGGCCCGCGTGGGTCTCCGACGCGGTGCGCGCGGGCATGGGGGAGAGCGACAGGCCGTTGGCGAGGCCGATGTTCTCGCCGTGGCCGTCGAAGACCGACCGCCACGGTCCGTGGACCGAACCGTCGGCCCACGGCCGGGCCGTCCCTCCGCCGCCTCCCCCGCCGGTGCTCACCGCGACGGCGAGTCCCGTCGCCGTGGTGGCGGCGAGCAGGGCGAGGGCGAGGCCCCGGCGAACTCTCGTCATGCCGTCGAGTATGACCCCGCACCGCCGGGCCGAGGGCTGACCGACGGGCCCGCCGTGGCCGCCGCCTCCGCACCGAAGTCCCGGGCCAGCTGTGCCACGATCCGCGCTGCGGCGTGCCCGTCACCGAAGGGGTTCCCTGCCTTCGCCATCCGTCGGTAGGCCTCCGCGTCGTCCAGCAGCCGTACGGCGGCGTCCAGGATGACGTCCGGGTCCGTGCCCACCAGCCGGGCCGCGCCGGCCTCCACGGCCTCGGGCCGCTCCGTGGTGGTGCGCAGCACCAGGGCGGGTTTGCCGAGGGTGGGGGCCTCCTCCTGGATGCCGCCGGAGTCGGTCAGGACGAGGTCGCAGCCCGCCAGGGTGGCGGAGAAGTCCGCGTAGCCCAGCGGCTCGACGATCCGGATGTCCGGATGGTCGGACAGTTCGGGCAACAGGACCTCGCGGACGGCCGGGCTCTTGTGCAGCGGCAGCATGATCTCCACGTCGCCGCGGTCGGCCAGCAGGCGCAGCGCTTTGCCCATGGCGCGCATCGTGTCGCCCTGGTTCTCGCGGCGGTGCAGCGTGACCAGGAGGCGCCGTCGGCCGCCGTCGCTCTCGAACTGGTCGCGGCCGGCGTCCTGTTCGAGCACCCAGAGCAGGTTGTCGATGACGGTGTTGCCGGTGACGAACACCTCGCCCGCCGGGACGCCCTCGGCGATCAGGTGCCCGGCGGCGCGGGGCGTGGGCGCGAAGTGCCGCTGGGCGATGCGGCCGATGAGCCGGCGGTTGAGTTCCTCGGGGAAGGGGTTGTCAGGCACTCCGGTGCGCAGCCCGGCCTCGACGTGGGCGACGGGGATCTGTTCGTAGAAGGCGGCGAGGGCGCCGGACAGCGCGGAGGTGGTGTCGCCCTGGACGACGACGAGGTCGGGGTGCTCGGCTCGGACGACTTCGCCCAGCCCGTCGACCAGCCGGGCCGTCAGCTTGGACAGCTCCTGCCGCTCTCTCATTACGTCGAGCTCGAACTCGGCCTGGACCCGGAGCAGTTCGAGCATCTGCTGGAGCATCTCGCGGTGCTGGCCGGTGGTGACGACGAGGGGTTCGAAGTACGGGGAGGCGGCCATGGCGCGGGCCACGGGCGCGAGCTTGATCGCCTCCGGGCGGGTGCCCAGGACGAGCATCGCGCGGACGGGCGCCGGGCCGGGGTTCGGGGTCGTCGAGCCGTTCGGGGGCATGGGGCCTCCAGGAAGGGTGCTTGAAGCTGCTTGAGGCGCAAGGAGGGAGGGAGACAGCGAGTGGGGCGGGTGCGCCTCAGGTGCGCGCGGTCTTCAGCCAGGTCCGCTTGCCGGTGAGCATCCGCCACAGACCCCACCAGCCGGCGGCGAACCAGATGTAGCCGTAGACGACGAAGACGTGCGAGAGCAGCACCGAGCGGACCAGGCCGAGTCCGCGCTCGCGCCGGGAGTAGACCCAGCCGTAGGCGTACGCCGCGGTGAAGGACAGGACGTACGGGCCGGTGAACCACATCGGTGACATCAGCGGGCGTCCGGCCTCGACGGAGCCGGCCACGACGCCGCCCGCGGCCACGGCGAAGGAGAGCGGCAGCAGCGAGGTGAGCAGGATCAGCACGGGGCTGGAGAGGTGGTACAGCAGGTCGAGCGCGGCTCGGGTGGGCACTTCGCGCAGGATCAGCGGGACCAGCCGGGCCGACTGCAGGTGGCCCTGGAACCAGCGGGACCGCTGGCGCACCAGCCGGCGCAGGTCGAGCACGGCCTGCTGGGAGACGGCGGCGGTGGTGCAGTGGTGGTTGGTCCAGCCGCGGGCGATCAGGCGCACCCCGAGGTCCAGGTCCTCGGTCAGGGAGTCGCTCCACGGCCCCTTCCCGCTCCCGTCGCCGAGGGTGTCCAGCGCGGAGAGCCGCATGAACTGGCCGTTGCCGCCCATGCCGACGCTGCCGAAGTAGCGGCGGGCGGACTGGAAGATGTCCCCGTAGATGACGAATTCCATGTCCTGGAGGCGGGCGAGCAGGCCCTGGTGACGGTTGTACATGCGGACGCCGACCTGGGTGGCGCCGGTGCGAGGGTCGTCGAAGAAGGGGTCGACGGCCTGGATGACGTGCGGGTCGAGACGGCCGTCGGCGTCCACCACGCAGACGATGACGTCGCTCGGGTCGCGGCCGTCGAGGATGCCGGATTCCCGCAGGTGGCGGATGCCGGCGTTGAGGGCGGCGCCCTTGCCCTTGCGGGCGTCGGGCAGGTGTCGCCGGAGCAGCTTGACCCGGCCGGGGTCGGCGGCGAGGGCGATCTCGGCGGTGCGGTCCTCGGACGCGTCGTCGATGACCAGGGCCAGGAAGCCGCCGACGGGCAGCGAGGTGATCCGGGCCAGGCTTTCGGCGAGGACCTTCTCCTCGTTCAGGCAGGCGAGGAGGAAGACGTAGAGCCGCTCGGCGTGCGGGGCGCGGTCCTTGCGGACCCGGCGTCTGGAGAGGAGGAAGAGGGCGGAGTTGTAGCAGCCCGCCATCACGATGATGGCGGTGCTCGACCAGACGAGAACGTCCGTGATCACCGGCGTCCTCCGGGGTTCCGGAAAGCGAACCAGAATTTTACCCCGGCAAGGGTGACGGCCACGGAGCAGTAGAGCAGGAATCCGGCGCCGGCCGCTTCCTGAAGGTCTTTGGCAAAGGGCAGGCCCGGCAGAACCTCTGGGGCTGCCGTCAGTCCGGCCAAGGGCAGGGCTGTCCCCAGAGCGGGTTTTCCGTACATGAGATCCCCCCGGATTCCGCCTCGTTTGTCGTTCCGAGGCGTTGCGAACCGGAAGCTATCAGACGGCGGGCACGGGGAAGTCGGAAATTGTGGGAAGATCAGGATCGGAATGATTAATTCCGCAGATCAGATGTGCATCGTGCCTGGTCCGACGGCTGTGTGACGCGTGGGATCGATGGCCGGAACCGGCCCGGGCTGGCTCAATCGGCCGCAGTGGGGAGGGTCTGTCATGAATGCGGCGCCCCGGGCGCCGATTTCCGGTTGACACCCTTCCCGGCCCGGCGTGAGAATCGGCGATCTGTCGGTGCTTCATCGCCGTACCCGATCGTGTCTTCGCGGGCTTCGCCGGGCGCGTCCCGGACGGAGATCCGAAAAATGGATATCACCCGAGGACTTTGGCGGGGGCCCGACAAGAATCTTCAGTCAGGGGGCACGATGAGAAATGCGCGAGGGAGAGCTCCGCTTTCCCGCGTCCCGTTCGTCCCGCTCGTTGTGTCCGTCGTCGGCGCGCTGCTGGGCGGCGTCGCGTTCTCCACCGGCGCCGAGGCGGCGGCCCGGGGCGGGAGGCCGTCCGCCGCGTCGCGAGGGCTCGACGCGGCCGCCGCCCCCGGCCCGTCCTCCGCCGTCGGCCCCGCGGACCTGACGGCCTGGAACGCGGCGCGGCTGGCGGACGACCGCGAACGCCACGCCCACCGGCTCACCGTCACCCCGGCGCCCGCCCGGGCCACCGTCGCGGCTCCCAAGGCTGCCGCGAGCACCCTCAACGAGACGGCCCCCAAGGCCGCCGCGGGCGACCCGAACGCCACGGCCGGGGCGGCCGGCACCTCGGCGCTCGTCCTCTACGACACCACCGGCCCCTACGGTTACCTCGGTGAGCTCTACGCGATGGCCGTCGCCAACCTCGCCGGCCACTTCGGCAGCGTCACCGCCGAGCCGGTCTCCGGGTACACCGCGAGCACGGTGGAGCAGTACACCGCCACCTTCTACATCGGCTCGACGTACTACGGCGGAGCCGTTCCGGACGCCGTCCCGGCGGCCTTCTACCAGGACGCGATGACCACCGCCAAGCCGGTCACCTGGATCGGCGACAACGTCTGGAACATGGCCACCGCCGTCGGCATCGAGAACTTCAAGAAGAAGTACGGCTGGGACCCGACCAACTCCTACTTCGAGGCCAACGGCAGCGTCGGCACCATCAACCAGGTCACGTACAAGAGCCAGTCGCTGACCCGGAAGATCCCCGCGGGCCAGGACGGCGGAGTGCTGCACCCCGCCCTCGCGGGCGCGGGCTACCCGCAGGTCACCCAGCTCGCCCAGGCCGTCGACGGCACCACCGGGGCCACCAGCCCGTGGGCGATCCGCTCGGCCAACCTCAGTTACGTCGGGGAGATCCCCTTCTCCTATGTCTCCGAGTCGGACCGCGTGATCGCCTTCGAGGACCTCCTGTTCGACTCGCTGGCCCCGGCCACCACCCAGCGCCACCGGGCCTTCGTCCGGCTGGAGGACATCAGCCCCGACTCCGACCCGACGCAACTGCGGGCCATGGCCGACTACCTGGCTTCGCAGAACATCCCCTACGGGATCAACGTCATCCCCGTGTACACCGACCCCAAGGGCGCCTACGACAACGGGGTCCCGCGGACCGTCACCCTGGCCCAGGCCCCGGACGTCGTGGCCGCGCTCCGGTACATGCTCCAGCACGGCGCCGTGCTGATGAACCACGGCTACACCCACCAGTACGGCAACGTCGACAACCCGTACACCGGCGTCACCGGCGACGACTTCGAGTTCTTCCGCGCCCATGTCGACGCCGCCGACAACGTCGTCTACGACGGTCCGCCCGCCGAGGACTCCACCGCCTGGGCCCAGAACCGGGTCACCTCTGCCCTCGCCGCCTTCGCCGCGGCCGGCCTGCTCCGGCCCACGCTCTGGACGACCCCGCACTACGCCGCCTCGGCCGCCGACTACCGGGCCTTCGGCCAGAACTACACGGCGCGGCTTGAGCGTTCGCTCTACTTCGCCGGAACGCTCAGCGGCGCGCCCGTGAACGCCGGCCGCTACATCGGCCAGTTCTTCCCGTACCGGGTGACGGACGTCTACGGTACGACCGTGCTGCCCGAGGACATCGGCAACTACGAGCCGCTGCCGTACAACAACCACCCGGCGAGACTGCCCGCCGATCTGATCGCCTCCGCCAAGGCCAACCTGGCCGTCCGGGACGGCGTGGCGAGCTTCTTCTACCACCCGTACTACGACGTGGCCCCGCTCCAGCAGACGATCGACGGCATCAGGGCCCTCGGTTACACCTTCGTCGGCCCGAACGACCTCGCCGACTGAACTCCCCGACAGGTGAGGAGTCCCCAGCAGTGAACCCGATGAAGAGAGCGGCCGCCGCGGCCCTGTCGGCGGTGGCCGTCCTCCTCGCCGCCCTCGGATGCTCCTCGTCCGGCGGCGAGGACGAAACGACCACGCCGTCGGCCACCGGACCGAGCGGCAGCCGCGGCGGCTCGGCCGGCCCCGCCGCTCCCACCGGGTCCGGTGGTGCGAGCGGTGGCCCCGAGGACACCGCGGCGAGCCGGCTGCGGGGCATGACGCTCCCCGCGTGGAACACCGACGACTACAACAGCCCGCAGGCCAGCACCTACCTTCGGCAGATCGCCGCCACCGGCGCCCGGTGGGTGACCTTCACCCCCACCTGGTACCAGGACCGCGTCGGCGACCCGGAAATGCACACCACCGACGAGACCGCCGCCGACGACAGCCTGTGCAACATCATCCGCCTCGCCCACGACGCCGGGCTCAGGACCATGGTCAAGCCCCACGTCGACCTCACCAAGGGCGGCGACCGGGCCAGGATCAAGCCCGAGGACCCGGACGCCTGGTTCGGCGCCTACGAACGCTTCATCACCCACTACGCCCAACTCGCCGCCGACACCGGCGTCGAACAGCTCGCGGTCGGCACCGAGCTCGCGGGCACCTCGCAGGACGGCCCGCGCTGGAGCGAGGTCATCGCCGCCGTGCGGGCCCGCTACAAGGGCCCGCTGACGTACGCCGCCAACTACGACGAGTACCGGCAGATCCCGTTCTGGAACGACCTCGACGTCATCGGCATCGACGCCTACTGGCCGCTCGCCGACCGGGCCACGACCGACCCGGCGCAGCTGCGCCGGGCCTGGCAGCCCATCGCCGACGGGCTCGCCGCCTTCTCCGCGAGTCGGCAGCGGAAGGTCCTCTTCACCGAGGCCGGCTACGTCAGCCAGCGCGGCACCACCACGGCCCCGTACTCCTGGACCGTCAGCAAGAGCGACGGCGACGCCGAACAGGCCGCCGCCTACGAGGCGTTGCTCGACTCCTTCGACGACAAGCCGTGGTGGGCCGGCGTGTGCTGGTGGATGTGGGACGACTGGCCCGGCAGCGGCGAGACGGCGAAGAACCTCGCGTACACCCCGCACGGGAAGCCGGCGGAACAGGTGCTGCGGAAGTGGTGGGCGGCGCCCGGCACGTGAGTACGGTGGTGACTCATGACCGTCGGACGCGCAGCACGTCAGCGGGACCGTGCGGTCGAGCGTTGACGGCTCAAGCTTCGACCTGAACCCAGCTGTCGCCGGCGCGGAGCCAGAGGAAACCGTCGCGGCCCTGGGCGCAGCGCATGACTACCGGGCCCGGTAGTCGCAGCTTCTCCTGGGCGGTGATCACCCAGGCGTCTCCGATGAGCTCCGCACGGTTCAGCTCGACGGTGGGACGGTTGTGGAACCGCTGGGTGAGGACCATCCGAGTGCCGCGGACGGCGATGCCGTCGGTGTCCTTGAGCGGGTTGCGGTAACTGGTGACGTCGCCGGTGGCGGGATCGACTCGGGACAGGAAGGCACCCTTGTGGCTGTACCAGGCGAGCCAGACCGCCGCCCCCTCCGTGGCGCCCGCGCTTCCGCCGAGGGGCCATACGGGGAGCCGCCCCCGAGGACTCCAGGTGTGGGTGCCGTCGGTGCTCCAGCGGGCCAGGCCGGCGCTGGTCTCCGGATGGTCTCCGTAGATGCCCTCGTCACCGTACGAGGCCCAGATTCCGCCGTCGCGGTCGGTGATGACGTAGTCGATGTCATCGCCGACGCAGAATTGACTCACCGGATGTCCCGCGGGGGAGTACACAACCGCGTTCCTCTCCCAGACCCCGTTCTGGTCCTGGTGTATCCGCCCTGACACCAACAAGAAGCGTGCCCCCGGAAGCAGGGCCAGGTGGCCGGTCCACGCGGGGATGCCGGTGACGGGGGTGCGGTCTTCGGTTCCGCCCGAGACCACGACCAGTACGCCATCACACGGAGCCGTCACGCTCCATCCCATCCACCCCTTGACATGCGGGGAACGGTGCAGGTTCCGTTCCTGGATGAGCATCACCGCGAGTTCGTTGCTCGGTCCGACGCTCCACCACAAGGGCCGCCACCCGGCTCGGGCATCCTCAGGAGGCAGGCTCCACACGACAGGCAGTTCGGCAAGCGTCATCAGCATTCACCTCATGGGAATCCAGACCCCTGATGGCGCCCGAAGAGACAAACGCTACCGAGCGGCGGCCGCAGTGTTTCGACCGGCCCCCGCACTCAGCGGGTCGGCACGCCACCTGCGGATGTTCGGCTTGGTACCCCGCGGCAACAACGGCTCAAGCAGGCGTCCACCGGCCGTCCGCTGATTGCCGTGTTGACCGCGGCGGCGGTGGGCGCCTCGGTGAGCACGCTGAGCCCGACGACATAGCCCGGCGCCCACCAGGGCCGCGTAGCCGGGCGCGGGCAAGGGCGGGCGGAGTGGGGCCGGGTGTGGGGTCAACTGGTGAGTGCCAGGCGCCAGTTGTTGGAGCGGATGTGGTGGCCCGGGGGGTATTCGAAGGCGACCTCGCCGAGGAGCTCGAAGCCGGCCTTGCGGCACACCGCGTTGGACGCCTCGTGCCGTACCGAGGGGAAGGCGTGCAGCCACGGCAGCACGCCCTCGCGCTGGGCCCGCTGCGCGCACAGCAGCAGTGCCCGTACTGCCAGGCCCCGGCCCTGGTACTCGGGCAGTACGGCATATCCCGTCTCGTAGACGTCCTGTCCCTGCCAGGCGTGCGGCCAGTACCCGACGGAGCCGGCGACTTCGCCGTCGAGCAGCAGCAGGAACATCTGCCCGTCGGTCATCGCCAGGTAGCGCTCGTGTCGGCGCCGTACCTGTTCGGCGCTCTCCACCCCGCCCAGGTGCTCGGTCAGTTCGGGGGTGTTCTGGCGATGCAGCAGGTCCAGGCCCGGCTCGGACCACGGTGCGAGGGTGGGGGAGGTCGTCATGCCCGGAGGTTAGCGCGGGGCTGTGACAGTGCCGGAGAAGTCGGGCGCCGCGGCGCCGTCGTCCTTCCGCGGCACGCCGTCGTCCAGCGGTCAGAGCAGGATCCGGTGGGTGGTGTCGAGCAGGCCGGTGACCCGTAGCGGACGGTGTGGCCCGGCGGCGAGGGCCCGGCGGCGGGATGGGTGACCAGGCTTCAGGCCTCGCCTGGCGGGGGCGGGGGAACAGCGGCGGTCCGCCGGTTCCCCTCTGCCGGGCGGCGATCCCCCGCGCACCGGGCGGTGCCAGGGCGCGGGGGCGGGCAGGAGCAGGAAGGCGCCGGCCGCCTGTGCGGGTGACCGGCGGCGTGCCACAGCGGGGGGCCGGGCCCGCTCCTGGGCGGTGGTGGCGGCCGCCTGCGCGGGCCCGGGAGCGGGCTCGGCACGGGGTGCCGGGGCGCGCCCGGGTTCGGCGTGATCCGACCACCGGGGCACCGCGCACGAACCGCCTTGACCTCAAGCCGACTTGAGGTTCTACGGTGGTCGCGTCCTGGTGATCCGACGAAGAAGGGGGCGCGTAGCCGTGACGCTCAAGGAATACCCGCACGAGGCCCTGGCCGCCCAGCCCATCGGCGCGTGGACCGGCGAGGTGTACCGGAGGGTGGTGGGGGCGCTGCGCGAGCAGCTGGCCCTGGAGGGCCTGACCCAGCCGCACTGGTGGACGCTCAACCACGCCGCCGGGGCCCCG
This sequence comes from Kitasatospora sp. NPDC059648, assembly GCF_042734825.1. NCBI lineage: Bacteria > Bacillati > Actinomycetota > Actinomycetes > Kitasatosporales > Streptomycetaceae > Kitasatospora > Kitasatospora sp. NPDC059648. The sequence goes on from NZ_JBHWDU010000010.1 coordinate 159,909, forward strand.
GGCGCCTGGAACCGCGCCACGCTGGCCGCGCGCCTGGCCCGCTACGAAGACCTCGGCATCGACTTCGGCGAGGTCTTCGACGACCTCGCCGCCCGCGGCTGGCTGCGGGAGGACGCGGCGACGGGCGCCATGTCGCTCACCGGGGCGGGCGAGGCCGCCCGCCTGCGGGCCCGCGAGCGCAACCTGAGCGTGCACCGCCGCGCCCACGAGGGCGTGGACGAGGCCGAGTTCGTGACCGCCGTCAACGTCCTGCGCCGCATCACCGCCAACATGGGCGGCGACGGCAACCTGCCCGACTGAACGGCCTGCCCGACCAGGTGCGGCCGACACCGCACGGTCCGGCGCACCGGGGCCGCCGGCGGCGGGGCCGTCACCCCGCCGC